>NZ_VKHS01000337.1 GCF_014141525.1 Streptomyces calidiresistens | reverse complement strand
CCCACTTCTACGAGGGCAGAGGGGTGGCGGCCGTGGCCCACGGGGTCCGCACGGCGGTGGCCGCCGGCTGCAAGACCGTGGTGCTCACCAACGGCTGCGGCGGTGTCCGGCCCGGGATGCGACCCGGGCGACCTCCGAGGAGCTGGCCACGGGCGACACCCTGGAGATCTCCGGTGAGGATTACGAGGTCATCGGCATCGCCACGCCGGACAGCGGGGAGGCCGGGGCGGAGGTGTACCTGCCGCTGGACGTGGCGCAGGAACTCGCGGGCGGGGACCCGGTGATCAGCACGGTGTACGTGCGGGTCACGGACTCCCGGCTGATCGGTGAGGTGGCGGACGCGGTCACCGCGAACATCGCGGACACCGAGGTCACCACGGCCTCCGAACTGGCCGAGACCGTCTCCGGATCCCTGGGCACCGCCGCCGGGTTGGCCGAGGGGGTGGGCCGGTGGCTCTCGGTGATCGTGTTGGTGGTGGCGTTCGGGGTGGCCGGACTGCTGGCCGCCGGCGCGGTGGGCCGCCGGGTGCGGGAGTTCGGCACGCTCAAGGCGTTGGGGTGGTCCCGGGGTCGGGTGACCCGCCAGGTCACGGCGGAGTCGATGGCGACCGGCCTGGTGGGCGGCGCGCTGGGCCTGCCGGCGGGTCTGCTGGGCGCCCGGGCGATCAGCTCCCTGGCCCCCTCGCTGACGGCGGAGTGGGGCGCGGGGTCGCTTCCCGGCGCCGGTGGACTGGACCGGATCACCGGCGGTTTCTCCGGCGGCCCGGGCGGGGGCGGGGACGCCTCCCGGTTGCGCCCCTTCGCCGGTGGGGCGGGACCCCCGGCCCCGCGCGGCGCGGTGCCGGTGCGCGAGGCGGCGCGACTCACCCTGCCGGCGAACGGCGCCCGCCGGATCGCCCTCACCTTCGACGACGGACCGCACCCCGAGTGGACCCCGCGGATCCTGGAGACCCTGCGCCGGTACCGGACGCCCGCGACCTTCTTCGTCATCGGCGAGAACGTCCGCGCCCACCCCGACCTGCTGCGGGAGGTCGCGGCCGACGGCCACCTGATCGCCAACCACTCCTGGTCCCACCCCCGCCTGGACCATCTCCCCCGGTCCCGGGTCCGGGAGGAGTTGGAGCGGACCTGCGACCTGCTGGCCGGGGTCCTGGGCGCCCCGCCCCACTGGGCCAGGGCCCCCTACGGCGCCTGGCACCCCCCTTCCCTGGAGGTCTGTGCGGAGCTGGGCATGGAGCCCCTGGGCTGGTCCATCGACACCGAGGACTGGACCCGGCCCGGCAGCTCCGCCATCTCCCGGGCGGTACTGGACGGGGCCCATCCCGGGGGGATCGTGCTGGCCCACGACGGCGGCGGGGACCGTTCGCAGAGCGCGTCCGCGCTCGACCACTACCTGCCGAGGTTGCTGGACCGGGGGTGGACGATGGTCCGTCCGGTCTGACGCCTGCCGTCCGAACCCTCCGGGCTCTCCCGCCGCCCCGGGGCGCCCCGCTCCCACCGTCCGTGGGAGCTCCCCCACCCGGACGCGCTTTTGTGGTGATTCACCCATAATTGTCATGTGTGGTCCGTGGCAGTCCTGTGCAGCCGCACTCGCCCGGACCGGAGGAGGTGAGTTCGATGGCGGACGTCTCTTCGCGACGGGGTGATCTCGCCGGGCACCCCGACATGTCGGAGATGCAGGCCCGCTATTCCCGTGTCCTGGGGGGCCGGGACGTGGCGCTCGTGGACGGTCCGGTGTTCCTCGCGGGCCTCTACTGCGCCGTCTCCCCATGGGTGGTGGACGCGATCGGGGTCGGCCAACCGGACCTGATCGTGCACAACCTGGTGCTGGGTCTCGCCATCGCCCTGGTGGCACTGGGGTTCACCCTGGCTCCCGCGCGCATGTACGGCCTGAGCTGGGCCATGTGCGCGATCGGCGCCTGGCTGATCATCTCTCCGTGGGTGGTCGGCACCGATCCCTCGGCCGCCGTCATCTGGAACAACATCCTGGTGGGGGCGGTGGTGCTGGTGCTCGGCCTGGTCTGCGCCCAGCAGGTGATGCGCAACCGCGGTACGTCGCGGTAGCCGTCGCGGAAGGGGGCGCGATCCGGCCCCCCTTCCGTTCCGCACGGCCCGGGGTTCCCCGACCGACCGGTCGGGGAACCCCGGGCCGTCGCCCGTCCGGGCCCCGGGGTGGGGGGACGCGCCGGGTCCCGGGGCGTGACCCATCGTGACGATTTATGCAACCGATTGCACCAAAACCCCGGACGGAACCGCCGAAGGAGGCGGGTAATCCGGGTTTCCCTGTGACATCTCTTGTCCGGCCAGGCTTTTACCAGCACGATGTAGCCCCATCGCGCCCGATGATGGCGGCCATGACAACAAGCCTTTGCAGGAATCCGCGGTCTTCCCTGCCCGCGCACCTCCCGGGGGTCGGCCGTCGGAAGACGGGACGCGATCTGGAGAGGACGACTCCGAGGGGAGACAGCTCAACGATGAGAGTCAGCACGAAGGTCCTCGCCGGGGCCTGCGCCGTCACGATGGTGGCGATCACCGCCCCCGTCGCGATGGGCGCGTCCGGCGACAAGCCGGACAGGCCCGACAAGCCGGGGAAGGGGGCCGGCTACGAACTCGGCCACGAGGTCCTCGGTCCGCGGGACGGCTGGGGCGCCCACGGCGCCGGCACCAGCGGTGGCGCCTCCGCGGCGCCGGAGAACATCCACACCGTCACCAACCGCGCGGAACTGCTCGCGGCGCTGGGACCGCAGAGCAACGACACCCCCAAGATCATCCATGTCAAGGGCACCATCGACATGAACGTCGACGAGGCCGGCAACCCCCTGGAGTGTGCCGACTTCGCCGACCCCGAGTACTCCCTGGAGGCCTACCTCGAGGCCTACGACCCGGAGACGTGGGGCATGACCGATCGCCCCTCCGGTCCGCTGGAGGACGCCCGGGTCCGCTCGTACCGCAACCAGTCCCAGCAGATCTACCGCCTGCCCTCCAACACCACCCTGGTGGGACTGGGGAAGGACGCCCGCATCGAGGGCGCGGCGATGTACATCCGCGACGTGCGCAACGTCATCGTCCGGAACATCACCTTCGCCGAGGTCGAGGACTGCTTCCCGCAGTGGGACCCGCGGGACGGTTCCTCGGGCAACTGGAACTCCGAGTACGACGCGATCTGGGTCCACGGCTCCACCAACGTCTGGCTGGACCACAACACCTTCAAGAGCGGCGGACGCCCGGACACCGAGTACTTCGGCCGGCCGTTCATGCGGTACGACGGCTCCGTCGACATCACCCGCGGCTCCGACCTGGTCACCGTCTCGTGGAACCACTACGACGACTACGACAAGGGCATGCTGATCGGCGGCGGGGACGGCCACTCCGAGGACATCGGGAAGCTGCGCGTCACCTACCACCACAACCTGTTCGAGAACGTGCTCCAGCGCTCCCCGCGGGTGCGGCGCGGCCAGGTGCACGTCTACAACAACCACTACCTGGTCAACGACGAGGCCTCCGGCGCCTTCGACTACGCCTGGGGCGTCGGCCTGGACTCCATGATCCACGCGGAGAACAACTACTTCGAGGGGCCGATCGGCCCCGACCGGATCGCCTACCGCTGGAACGGCACGGACCTGTACGAGAAGGGGACATACCTCAACGGCTTCGGGAAGAAGCACCTGGTCGACGTGGTGGCCGAGCACAACGCCGCCCGCCCGGGCCAGGAGATCGGCACCGACGTCGGCTGGACGCCGTGGTTGTACGAGAGGATCGACCCGGTCGCCAAGGCCGTGAAGGACATCGAGAAGGGCGCGGGCGCGGGCAGGCTCTGAGCCGCTCCCCCCGCCTCGACGCCCCTCGCGTCGCGGCGCCCCGTCGGTGGACGCACCACCGGCGGGGCGCCGCCGGTGCGGGCCCCGACGGGCCGGACCCCCGGCCGCCGTGGGCGACCGGGGGTCCGGGGGTGGTCCGACGCGGGGAGGCGGAGGGATCACCCGTCACGCACGTCGCGCGGGATGCTCGCGCGCCGCGGCTCACACGTCACACGTCGAAGTAGAGCTCGAACTCGTGCGGGTGCGGACGCTGCTGCATCGGGGCGATCTCCTTCTCGCGCTTGAAGTCGATCCAGGTCTCGATCAGGTCGGCGGTGAAGACGCCACCGGCCTGCAGGTACTCGTTGTCCTCCTCGAGCGCCTTGAGGACCTCCGGCAGCGAGGTCGGCACCTGCGGGATGCCCGCGTGCTCCTCGGGGGCCAGCTCGTAGAGGTCCTTGTCCACCGGCTCGGCGGGCTCGATCTTGTTCTTCACGCCGTCCAGGCCGGCCAGCAGCAGGGCCGAGAAGGCCAGGTACGGGTTGGAGGACGGGTCCGGGGCGCGGAACTCGACCCGCTTGGCCTTCGGGTTGGAGCCGGTGATCGGGATGCGCATCGCGGCGGAACGGTTGCGCTGCGAGTACACCAGGTTCACCGGGGCCTCGAAGCCCGGCACCAGACGGTGGTAGGAGTTCACCGTCGGGTTGGTGAAGGCCAGCAGCGACGGGGCGTGCTTCAGGATGCCGCCGATGTAGTAGCGGGCGGTGTCGGACAGACCCGCGTAGCCCTGCTCGTCGTAGAACAGCGGGCTGCCGCCGCTCCACAGGGACTGGTGGACGTGCATGCCGGAGCCGTTGTCGCCGAAGATCGGCTTGGGCATGAAGGTCGCGGTCTTGCCGTTGCGCCAGGCGACGTTCTTCACGATGTACTTGAAGAGCATCAGGTCGTCGGCGGCGGCCAGCAGGGTGTTGAACTTGTAGTTGATCTCGGCCTGACCGGCGGTGCCGACCTCGTGGTGCTGGCGCTCGACCTCCAGGCCGGCCCTCATCAGCTCCAGGGTGATCTCGGCGCGCAGGTCGGCGAAGTGGTCCACCGGCGGGGCCGGGAAGTAGCCGCCCTTGTAGCGCACCTTGTAACCGCGGTTGCCGCCCTCCTCGATGGCGCCGGTGTTCCAGGCGCCCGCCTCGGAGTCGATGTAGTAGTAACCGGCGTTCGACTTGGTCTCGAACCGCACGTCGTCGAAGACGTAGAACTCGGCCTCGGGGCCGAAGTAGGCGGTGTCGGCGATACCGGAGGAGGCCAGGTAGGCCTCGGCCTTCTTCGCGATGTTCCGCGGGTCGCGGCTGTAGGCCTCGCCCGTGATCGGGTCGTGGATGAAGAAGTTGATGTTGATGGTCTTGTCCTTGCGGAACGGGTCCACCCGCGCCGTGGACAGGTCCGGGACCAGAGCCATGTCGGACTCGTGGATGGCCTGGAAGCCGCGGATCGACGAGCCGTCGAACATCAGCGACTCGGCCGGGTCGAAGGCCACGGCCGGAATGGTGACGTGCTGCATGATGCCCGGCAGGTCGCAGAATCGGACATCGATGAACTTGACGTCCTCGTCCGCGATGTACTTCTTGATCTCGTCGGCGTTCTGGAACATCCGAATGTCCTCCCAGCCCGCCTGGACCGGCGGGACGTTTCGCAGCTCGGGGTGCAGTCCGGTGGCCTGCCGCGGCCGACACTAAAGAGCCGCCATTACCCGGGCATGACCCGACTGTTTCGCCGATGTTAACCGGCGAACCCCCGCCCGAACCGGTCACCGGGCCGTGCCCGGGGTGTTTCGCCGGTTAACATCGGCGAAACAGTCGGGTCA
>NZ_VKHS01000336.1 GCF_014141525.1 Streptomyces calidiresistens | reverse complement strand
CCCACCGCGTGACCCGGTTGGGGCGGGGGGGGGGGAGGGTCTCCCCGCCCCCCGCCCCCACCGCGAAGGACAGCACGGAGAAGGAGATCACCGCACAGGCGACGGAGCCCCCCGCGGCCCCCAGCCGTTTGCCGGCTTTCCCGCCGTCGGGGCCGGCGGGCCCGACGATCGCCTCGACGACCCGCCACAGCGCCAGTGCCGCCAGGCCGCACCCCACGGCCCAGATCAGCGCCGCGCCGAACGGTTGTGCCGCGAGTTCCTGCACCGCACCCTGCTGATCGGCCTGTGGGTCACCGCCCGAGCCGAAGGCGATCTGCAGGGCCAACAGCCCCACCACCCCGTGGATCACCCCCCGCGCCACCAGTCCGATCCGCGCCGCCCGGCGGAGCACGGGGCTGCGCGCCCCCCGGTGGGCGGCCCGCTCCGCCCCGTCGGCGGCTCTCCGGCCCTGCTCGGTGACTGTTCCGCTCACGGTCCCTCCCCGGGATGGTGTCCGGGCGGGCGACTGCCCGGGTCCCGACCGGGGAAACCCGACGCCCCGGGGACCGACCGCGGCGGCGGTGATGGAATGTGGGGCGAAGCCCGTCCCCGCTTCCCGGAGAACACGCGATGACCCCTCGGCCCAAGGTCCTGTTCGTCACCGACCTCGCCTACCCGGCGCGCGGACGCCGGTACGGCGACGAGGACGTCCTGCTCACCTCCCGCCTGCGCGAGGACTTCGACATCGCCCTGTGCCATCCGCTGGACGCGGTCGCCCTGATGGACGCCTTCGACCTCGTCGTGGTCCGCAACAGCGGTCCGGTGATCCACTACCGGGAGGCCCACGAGGCGTTCCGGGAACACGCCCTGGCCCGACGCGTCCCGGTGTACAACCCGCTCACCGGCCGGGGGGACATGGCGGGGAAGGGCTACCTCCCGCTCCTGACCGAGGCCGGGTACCCCGTCATCCCCACCCTCCGGTATCCGGTGGTCCCGGACCGCCTGCCGGCGGCCGACCGGTACGTCGTCAAACCCGAGACGGGCGCGGACTCCATCGGGCTGCGGGTCCTGGACCGCTCGGAGGTGGTGGGACTTCCGCCCGGGGCGGGGGAGGGGCAGCTCATCCAGCCGCTGGTGGACTTCCGGTACGAGGTGTCCTTCCTCCACCTCGACGGCGTCTTCCGGTACGCCCTGTACGCCCCCGACCCGGAACGCCGGTGGGAGTTGGAGCCCTACGAACCCACCGGGGCCGACCTGCGGTTCGCCCGGCGGTTCGTCGAGTGGAACACCCTCGACCACGGCATCCAGCGGGTGGACGCCTGCCGCACCCGGGACGGCGAACTTCTCCTGGTCGAGCTGGAGGACCTCAACCCCTACCTCTCCCTGGACCGTCTGCCGGAGCCGGTCCGCGAGGACTTCCTCACCGCGTTCGGGGAGTCCCTGCGACGTTTCGCGGCCCTCCACCCCCGGGCCGGGGACCCCGGTCCGCGCCGGCGACCGCCGGGACGGACCGCCTGAACGGGCGGTGCGCCCCGACCGGTGTCACGATGACCCTCCGGGGCCGGTCGACCGGCCCCGGAGAGCCGGGCAGGCACCGATGACGAATGGGCGGGACGGGACATGGACAGGACCGAACTGGTCGAACGCACCCTCGGCAAGGCCGCCGACAACGGCGCCGAGCTCTCGGCCGAGCAGACCGGACAGATCATCGACGCGCTGTTCGGGACGCTGGAGCGCCCCGGGGCCATCGCCGAGGTCATTCGTTCCGGCGAGGCCGTCACGGTGCTGGGCTTCGGCACCTTCGACACCGATGGCCACCGGGCGGTCTTCCGACCCGGCACGGCCCTGGTCGAGTACCTGGGGCACGGACCCGCCCCCCGCCGCTGAGCGGCCGCACCGGCCCCGGGCCCCGTCGCGCGTCCACGGGGGACCGGGGCGCGGGCGGGATCCCCGGGGCGGCGTACCGCCGGTCAGGAGGTGAACAGGCCCACGCCGCCGATCGCCAGCACCGCGGCCAGGACGCCCCAGGCCAGGGTCGCACCGCCCACCCACACCGTGGCCCGGCGGGCGGTGACACCCATCGACACCGCCACCGCGGCGGAGAGCTGGGTGCCGATGCCCAGGGGGCCGAGGACGGCCAGTCCCGGCATGCCCCACCGGTTGAGGATGCGACGGATGCGCTCCCGGCGGGCGGCGGCCCGTTCGGACACCGGCGCCGGCACGGCCGGCGACTCCCCCTCGCCGGTCGCGGCGTGAACGGCTCGCCGGGCCCGCCGCTCCAGCCACCAGCGGCGCAGTCGCTCGCCGTACCAGGCGGTGAGGGCGACCGTCAGCAGGTTGCCGGCCAGGCCTGCCACGGTCACCGCGACCGGGTTGAGGCCCGCGACGATTCCCGCCGGGATCACGATGATCGCCTCCAGCCAGGGGAGCGCCCCGCCGAGGAAGACGCCGATCAGTCCACCGATCTCCACTGTTCCCGCTTCCGTGTGTGTGCGTCGTTCCCGGTCCCCGCCGCCGGGTCGTTTCCGTCGTGGAGGCCCCGCAGGAGGGCGTCCACGGTCGTGGACAGCAGGCGGTGGTCCAGGGGTCGGTCGGTGACCAGGGCCTGGATGAGCGCCCCGTCCACCAGGGCGGTGATCGCCCTGGCCGTCGGCTCGTCGGACACCGTCGCCACCGCCCGGGTCATCTCCCCGATCCACGCGTCCACCAGCGGTCGCAACCGTTCGTCCCGGGCGGCCGCGAGGTAGAGGTCGCCGGGATGGACGGGAGCGGAGGGGATCAACCCCCCGAACCGTCACATGTCGCGGCGAGGCGACCGTGACGGAAGGTGAGCGCGGAAGGGGATGGGGGCGAGGATCCGCCCGGCTCCCCGTCACCCGGCCACCCTCGATCACCCCGGTCGCGCGGTGGACGCGCGGCTCCTCCCGCCGGCGATGGAAGCGGAAGCGCGGAAGGAGGAAGGCGATCATGGTTGAGGGTCGGGTCCGGGCGTTGAGCGCGCTGGTGTTCCACGTCCTGTTGCCCTTCCTGCTCCAGCTCGGCTGGCAGGTCGTGGCGGCCACGGTACTGGTGGCCTTCGTGCTGTGGGAGTCGGGACCGGAGAGCGGTCTGCGCTGGCAGTTCAGCGTGGGCCTGCTGGCGGTCGCGGCGGGGCTGCTGGCGCTCGGCTGAGGCCGGGCGTCGGCACGCCCCCGCCGCGTGCCGGCACCCCGCCCCCCTGTTCCTCTGCCCCTTTTTGCTTCCGGTTCTCCCGGTCTCCCCTGTTGGTCCGGGGAGAACCCGCGACCTCCTCAGAAACCGTCCGGGCACCAGGGCCGACGACCGGTCCCCAGCAGCAGATCGGCCTGCACGACCGCGCCCGGTGTCTCCTCGTCCAGCTCCCCCGCCGCGTGCGCGAGGGTGGCGGAGCGCTCCCCCAGCCACAGGCCCGCCAGCACGCCGGTGTCCAGCGTCAGGTCGGCGGAGCGGTCGGTGGGCACGCACTCGGCGCCCTCCGGCGAGGCGGTCAGCAGGAAGCGTCCGTCGGACAGCCCCAGCGGGTCGCGTACCTCCACCACCAGCTCGCCGTCGGTCCGGTAGACCCGCGAGGACAGCATCGCGGCGGTGTCCAGCGGCCGGACCCACAGGAAGTCCCACTGGTCGGTGATCCGGGCGGCACGAGGGTCGGGCAGCAGCGAGACCATCGGATCCTCCGGGTAGCGCTTCCCGGTGGAGATCCGACTCACCCAGTCGTTGCAGCACAGGTGGTGCCACAGCGCCCGCTCGGCCGCCGGGGTGGCACCGATCAGGGAGCGCACCTTCAGCAGGTTGTCGGGCCGGCCGTGGGTCCAGGTCTCGTCGATGGTGTAGCTCGCCAGGCCCTGCGGCACGCCCTCGGCGTCCGTGTACAGCAGGTGGTGGAAGACGGGTGGGTCGTCGGACCACCGCACGACGCCGGTGAACCGGTCCCACCAGAAGGCGTCCCGGTCGATGGCGCCCGGGTGCAGCCGGCGGAACCGGTCGTGCAGTTCGGGCCCGATCTTCCGCACCTCCTCGGCGTCGGCGAAGCGGATCGAGCCGGGCAGGCCGAGGTCCTCCGGCCGGCCGGTGCGTCGCGGGTCGAGGCCGGCACCCGCGGTGTCGATCTCCAGGGTGGTCGCGCTCGCGGCCGGGCCGAAGCCGTAGCGGCCGTAGATGCGGTACTCGGCGGCGATCAGGGTGGCCACGGTGTCGCCGCGCTCCCGCGCCGCCCGCAGGTCCTCGGTCATCAGCCGGGACAGCAGGCCGCGCCGGCGGTGGGTGGAGGAGACGGTCACGGCGGTGACGGCGTCGGCGCGCACCGCCTTCCCGCCGGGGGCGGTCAGCTCCTGGTCGAAGGAGCGGAAGGTGGCTACGCAGCGGCCCTCGTCGAAGACGCCCCGGGTGCGGGAGAGGTCCATCCCCGCGAAGCGGTCGGGGGCCTCCTTCGGGTCGCCGCCGGGCGGGACGTTGAAGCCGGTGCGGACGCCCACCAGCCACTGGGCGAACAGGTCGGCGTCCCCGCCGACGGCGCGGATGTCCGGATCGGGGGCGGCGGCTGCGGTGGGCGTCTGTACGGGTGAGTCCGAGGCCATGGTCAGACGGTAGGACCGGGGGTCGGGTGTCGCCACGCATTTTCCGCGTTCTCCGCGCGCCGGCACCCGACCCCGCGGGCTCGGGGGCCCCGGACATCCGCCGCACCGCCCTCGGCCGGGACCCTCAAATGGTCGCCCGCACCCCGCCCACCGGCCGTCCGCCGCCCAGCAGCGGGGCCTCGGCGATCCGCTCCAGCACCGGGTGCTCCACCCCCATCGCGGCCAGCGCGGCGGCCAGCACCGGGCCGCGCGCCCGTCCGGCCCCGTCCTCGATCTTGAAGGCCAAGGCGCGGCCGTCGGCCAGCGCCACGGCCTGCACGCCCTCGGCGCCCGCCTTGGCCAGCACGCCCGGCACCTCCCGCATCAGCAGGGTGTCCTCGCGGCGGGTGCCGCCGATGTACTCGGGGTGGGCGCGCATGGCGTCGGCCACCCTCCGCTCCGGGGTGTCGGGGTCGGCCAGCACGTGGGCGCGGAAGGCGCGGGCCAGGCCGGTCAGGGAGATCGCCATCAGCGGCGCGCCGCAGCCGTCGACGCCGGTGTGCGCCACCTTCTCCCCGCTCAGCTCCTCCAGGGTCTCCCGGATCAGGCGCTGGAGGGGGTGGTCGGGGTCGGCGTAGTCGGCGGTGGACCAGCCGTTCGCCGCACAGGCGGCGAGCATGGCGGCGTGCTTGCCGGAGCAGTTCATCGCGAGCCGGGTGCGCCCGCCGCCGGCGGCGAGCACCCGCTCGACCTCCTCCGGGTCGCCGGGCAGGTCCGGCGGGCAGATCAGGTCGTCCTCGGCGAAGCCGTGCGCCGAGAGGACGGCGGCGGCGCGGGCCCGGTGGAACGCCTCGCCGGCGTGGCTGGCGGCGGCCATGGCCAGGTCCTCGCCGCGCAGGTCGGCGCCGGCGCGCAGGATCGCGGCGGCCTGCATCGGCTTGTTGCTGGAGCGGGGGAAGAAGGGTGAGGTCACGTCGCCCAGGGCCCGGCGCACGGTGCCGTCGGCGGCCAGTTCGACGAGCGAGCCGCGGTGCCGGCCCTCCACGAAGCCCGAGCGCACGACCTCGGCGAGCACCGGCGGGGCGGCGGGTTCGTCGGAGGCGGGGTGCTGTCTCTG
>NZ_VKHS01000335.1 GCF_014141525.1 Streptomyces calidiresistens | reverse complement strand
CGCCTGGACGGCCCCCTCTCCCGCTTCCCCCTGCCCGCCTACATGACCTACGGCTTCTCCGCGGTGGCCCTGGGCAACGCGATCGGGGCCGTGAACGAGCTGGTCGACGGGGCCGGCTCGGGGCGCCCCGTGGGCCTTTCCGGGTCTCTCGCGCAGTCCCCGCTCGTCCAGATCGACCTCGCCCGGGCGGAGGCCCGCCTGTACTCGGCACGGGCCTTCCTCATGGAGAGCCTGCGGGGACTGTGGGACGACGCCCTGACGGGTCGGACGACCCCCACCCCGGAGCGCGCCCGGGCCAAGTTGGCCATGAGTCACGCCGTCACCGAGTCGGCGGCGGTGGTGGACACGGTCCACACCCTCGCCGGCGGCCCCGCGGTGATGCGCGGACACCCCCTGCAGAAGCGGTTGCGGGACGCGCACGTGATCACCCAGCACGTCCAGGTGAGCAGCCGCACCTATCCGCTGTACGGGAAGGTGCGCCTGGGCGTCGAGCTGGACGCCGCCTCGTGGCGGTTCGCGATCTGATGGGTCCTCGGCGTGAGTCCGCGCCCCCGGTCCCCGGGGCGCGGGAGCTGGGGGTCACCGGCGCCTTCGTGTTCGCTCCCGAAGCCTTCCCCGACCACCGCGGGGTCTTCCTCTCCCCCTACCGGGAGGCGGTCTTCTCCGCCGCGGTGGGACGGCCCCGTTTCCCCGTCGTCCAGACCAACCACACCCGGTCGGCGGCGGGCGTCCTGCGCGGCGTGCACTTCACGCTGACCCCGCCCGGAGCGGCCAAGTACGTGTACTGCGCGCACGGTCGGGCGCTGGACCTGGTGGTGGACCTGCGGGTGGACTCCCCCGGCTTCGGCACCTGGAGCGCGGTCCCGCTGGAGGCCCGCGTCCCGAGGGCCGTGTACCTGCCGGTGGGGGTGGGACACGCCGTGCTGGCCCTGGAGGACGACACCGTGATGTCCTACCTGATGACCGCCGCCTACGCCCCGGAGCTGGAGCACTCGGTGGCGGCGGACGATCCGGAACTGGGACTGCCGATTCCCACCGACCCGCCCCCGATCCGTTCCGAGCGGGATCACACCGCCCCGCGGCTGGCGGAACACCGACGCGCGGGCCGGCTGCCCACCCTGGCCGACTGCGCGCGGGCCGAGGCGGAGATCTTCCGATGACCGACACCCGGCCGCTGATCGTCGTTCTGGGGGCCTCGGGGTTGATCGGCACGGCGGTGCTACGGGCCTTCGCCGCCCGACCGGTGCGACTGCGGGCGGTGGCGCGCGGGCCGGTCTCCCCACCGGCCGGGACGCGGGGGGCCGCGATCGAGGTCCGGGCCCTGGACCTGTGCGGCCCGGGAGCGGTGGCCGAGGCGGTGACCGACGCGGACGTGGTGGTGCACCTGGTGGCCCGGACCGACGGCGGATGGCGGGTCCGGGCGGACGATCGTCTCGCCCGGCGCGTGAACGTGGGCGTGCCGGCCGACCTGGTGGAGGCGTTGCGCGCGGGACGGGGGACGGGGCGCCGGGAAGGACCCCCACCGCTGGTCGTCCTGGCGGGCAGCACCAGCCAGGACGTGACCCGACCGGATGGGACGGGAGGGGACGGCGGGCGGCCGGTGACCGTCTACGACGGCCACAAGGCCGAGGCCGAACACCTGGTGACGACGGCCCACGCGGAGGGGGTGGTGCGCGCCCTCCCCCTGCGGCTGCCCACCGTCTACGGCCTGCCCGGGGGACTCGGGGACGGCACCCCGGCGGGGGAACGTCCCCTCGATCGGGGAGTGGTCTCGACGATGGCACGGCGGGCACTGGCGGGCGAGGCCCTCCCCCTCTGGTACCCCGGGGTACGGCGCGAGCCCCTGCACGTGGACGACGTCGCCGACGCGTTCGCCGCGGCCGTCGAACACGCCGACCGGTTGGCGGGGGCCCCCCGGACCGTGTCGGGCGGAGGGGGCATGACGCTGACCGACCTCTTCGGGGACATCGCCGCGACGGTGGCCCGGGTGACCGGGAGGGCCCCCGTTCCGGTGCTCCGGGTCCCGCCGCCGGAGGGGGCCCAGGCCACCGACGCGATGGACACCGTGGTGGACGACCCGTTCTTCCGCCGGATCACGGGGTGGGCCCCGCGGGTGACGTGGGACCGGGGCGTGGAGCGGACGGTCGCCGCCCTGGCCGGTGCGTCCGGGACCCGGCCCGGTTTCCGCCAGGTCACCCCGCCGGGGGCGCGATGACCAGGGCGCGCAGGCAGGCGAGCAGGGTGCGGGCCTCGACGTTCAGGTAGTGGCCGTGCCTCAGCAGGCCGGTGAGCTGGGCCGCCGTCGCCCACCGGAAGGCGGGTGGGAGGTCGAGCGGGAAATCCTCCCCGACCTCCACGATCCGGTAGCGGGTCAGCGCCTCGTGGAACCGCCCGCCCTCCTCGGAGAGCACCACGTCGTGCCGCACCGGGCCCCCGGGCGGCTCCCCGTGGCCGAGGCCGGGGATCGTCACGGTGAAGGGGTCGCCGATGAGGGACCGGTCCGCGCCGGGCAGCCACTGGTGGGAGGGGGCCATCTCGACGGTGTCGAGCAGGCCGTACTCGGGACGGGCCTGTACCAGCACATGGGTGACGCCCTCGATGGGGCGGATGACCAGGACGGCCGAACCGGGACCCGGGGGGCGGAGCAGTGGCTGGTCCCAACCGGTGATCTCCCGTCCCCCGGCCTCGACCCGGAGGCCGAGCACGGCGAAGTCGCGGCGCCGGTCGTCCACCAGCCTCCCACCGGTGATCGACCATCCGGGCACCTCGGCGAGCGGGATCAGGCGGGCGGACCAGTCGCACCAGGTCTTGGCCTCGGTGAACCAGCTCAGGAGGTCGGCGGTGGTGTGGCGGGCGGGGGCGTCCGGGTGGAAGGAACGCGTGAGCGGATCGTCCGCCGCCGACTCCCGATCGCCCCTCCCGACGGGGAGGGGCATGCACGCCAGGACGGTTCGGGTGTCCATGTTCACCAGGTTGTCGACCCGGAGCAGGGCGTGGAGCAGGGGCAACGGCAGCCATCGGAAGTTGTCGTCCACCGGGACGGGACCGGGCACGCGGACCACCATGTTGCGGTTGCGCTTGCGCCAGAACCATCCGCCCTGCTCGGACTGGAGAACGTCGACCAGCACCTCTCCCCGCCCGGGTCCCACGAAGTGTTCCAGGTGGGGCGGCCGGCGCCCCCCGTGGACCCGGGTGTGGTTGCTGCGGGTGGCCTGGACGGTGGGCGACAGCTGGGGGCCGTCGATGTTGCCCGGTTCCTCCTTGGCCTGCACCAGACAGTGGGGGACGCCGTCGATGTCTCGGACCAGCAGGCCCAGGACACCGATCTCCGGTTGGTTGATGACGGGATGGGCGTGCCGGGAAGCGCCCGCCACCCGCACCCCCAGGCCCTCCACGGTGAAGAAGCGGCCACTGGTGTGGCCCAGGTTCCCGGTGACCGGATCGACGTGCCAGCGTTCCAGGGCGTGGAGCCCCACCTCGGTGACCCGCATCCGCCGGGCACCACGCCGTTCCTCCCACCATCGCCGGAACTCCGCCGGGGTGGAGAGCACGGCCTCCTCCCGGCGGGCCACCAGTCCGGATCTCCCCATCGGCCCTCCTTTCCGTCGGTGTTCCGTCGGATCCCCGACCCGGTGTTCCCCCTCCCCGCGGTCCCTCAGAGTTCGGCCAGCACGTCCCGCAGCGCCTCGATCACCCGATCCTGCGCGTCCGGGCGGAGGGAGGGGTACATGGGAAGGGAGAAGATCTCCTCGGCGGCGGCCTCGGTCACCGGGAGGTCGCCGGGCCCCCCACCGAGGTGGGCGAAGCCCTTCTGGAGGTGGACGGGCCACCGGTAGCTGATGTTGAGGGCGATGTCCCGCTCCCGCAGGCGCTCCAGGATCAGGTCCCGGGCGGGATGGCGGACCACGTAGAGGTAGTACACGTGGGTGTTGTCCGGGGCCACCACGGGAAGCCGCAGGGAGGTGTCCCCCAGCCCCTCCCGGTACCGGTCGGCCACGAGGCGGCGCCGCGCGATGTAGTCGTCCAACCGGCGGAGCCTGCGGCGCAGGATCTCCGCCTGGACCTCGTCCAGACGGCTGTTGTACCCGGGAGTGGCGACGACGTGGTAGACGTCCTCCATCCCGTAGTAGCGGAGCCGTCGCAGGGCGGAGTCGAGCGCGGGGTCGTCCGTGATCACGGCCCCGGCGTCGCCGTAGGCCCCGAGCACCTTGGTGGGGTAGAAGGAGAACGCGGCGAGCGTGCCCGTGCTCCCGGCGGGGACGCCGTTCCGGGTCGCGCCGTGGGCCTGGGCGCAGTCCTCCAGGATCGGCAGGTCATGGGCGGCGGCGATGTCGCGCAGCGCCTCGGTGTCGACGCACTGACCGTACAGGTGGACGGGGAGCAGACAGCGGGTGCGGTCACCGATGACCCCGGGCACCCGCGTCACGTCCATGAGCATCGTGTCCGGCACCACGTCGACGAACACCGGGGTGGCGCCGACCGCGTCGATCGCCACCACCGTCGGGGCCGCCGTGTTGGACACGGTGACCACCTCGTCACCGGGCCCCACCCCCAGGGCGCGCAGGGCGAGCACCAGGGCGTTGGTGCCGTTGTCCACGCCCACGCAGTGCCCCACCCCGTGGCGGGCCGCGTACTCCCGTTCGAACCCCGCGACGCTTTCGCCCAGGACCAGCCGCCCGGAGCGGAAGACGGTGTCCACCGCGTCCAGGAGGTCGTCGCGTTCCTCCTCGTACTCGTCGATGTAGTCCCAGACGCCTTGGGTCACCGAGCAGCCCCTCTCTCCGTTCCGACGGGAACAGCCGACGCCGCCCCGGATTCCGGCAGCAGCGGAGCGTCACCATTGAAACCCACCGGGGACCCGGGGAGCGGCCCCCGGAACGGGGTCTCTTCGGAGGACGGTCCCGGCCCTCCGGACGGACGGGTGGGGATGTCCACCGATCGGTTGACACCCCCACCGCCGTCCGTCCGGAGGACCCCTGTCGAAACTTTGCGGTTTCGATGAGCCCGGGCTACCTTTCCGCGCATCGAAAGGTTGTGCGTTCGGGTTGGGGGGACGATGACTGCTCGGGCGCGATCCCGGCTGTCGGCGGAACGCGAGGGGGAAATCCTGCGCGCGGTCCTGGAGTTGTTGCGGGAGCACGGCTACGAGGCCCTCACCATGGACCTCGTCGCCGCCCGGACCCGTTCCAGCAAGGCCACTCTCTACCGGCAGTGGGAGAGCAAGGCGAGGCTGGTCCTGGTCGCCCTGCGCCGGGCCGGCGGCACGCCCGGGAACGGCGGGGACATCGACACCGGCTCGGTCGCCGGCGACCTGCGCGAACTGATGCGTCGGGCCGGTGACCACGTGGTGCAGAACACCGAACTCCTCCGGGCCCTGGCCCTCGAACTCCACCGGGGCACCGAACTGCGGGAGACCTTCCGGGAGGTGATCCTCCTTCCGGAGATCGAGGTGCTGCGGACCATCCTCGATCGCGGCGTGGCCCGGGGCGAGATCACCGCCGGGGGCCCCTCCGCCGAGGAGATCACCTACATGCTGATGGGCGCCATCGTCGGGCGTCCGCTGCTGGAGGAGCGGGAGGCCGACGCGGAGTTCCTCGTCCGCTGCACCGACACCATGGTCCTGCCCGCGCTGGGGGTTCCGCCCCGGCCGTAGACCCCCACCCCCGAGGCACCCGGCGAC
>NZ_VKHS01000334.1 GCF_014141525.1 Streptomyces calidiresistens | reverse complement strand
TGGTGCGGGGGTGCGGTGGGTGCGGGCGCGTCAACCCTTCACGGCACCCCGCAGCAGCGCCCGGATGAACTGCCGCTGGAAGATGAGGAAGACGATGATCGCCGGGGTGATGATAATCAGGGCGCCGGCGTTCAACAGGGGGATGCTCAGCGAGTACTGACCCTGGAAGAAGGTCAGGGCGCCGGCGGCGGTCCGCTTGAGCGGATCGTCGATGAGCACCACCGGCAGCAGGAACTGGTTCCACGTCCACAGGAACAACAGGATGCCCAGGGCCGAGACGGCCGGCATCGCCAACGGCAACTGGATCCGCCGGAACTCCTGCCACAGCCCGGCACCGTCCACCCGCGCCGCCTCGGCCAACTCCGGCGGGACGTTCACGAAGTGGGCGCGCATCCAGAAGACCCCGAACGGCATGAACAGCCCGATCAACGGAAAGATCACGGCCCACTGCGAGTTGAGCGTCCCCAGCGCCTGCGCCTGGTAGTACAGCGGAATGATCAACGCCTCGAAGGGGATGGTCAGACCCAGCACCATGAAGATCAGCACGGCCCGGCCGCCGCGCACCCGCAGCCCGCCGAGCGCGTACCCGGCGAGCGTGGCGATCAGCAGACTGATCGGCACCACACCCAGCACGATGAACAGGCTGGAGCCCATCAGCTCCCACACGTGCCCGGTCTCGAAGGCCGTGACGAAGTTGCCCCACTGGGGATCGGAGGGCCAGGCCAGACCGGTGGGGTTCACATCGGCCGGCTGGAGGGCCGCCGAGACCATGTTCACCAACGGGATGAGGGTGAGCACCAGGGCGAGGATCAGCAGCACCCGCCCCAGCACCCGCTCCGTGCGGTCGGCGATCATCGGTCACCCGCCTTCGACAGACGCTGGATCGGCAGCACGCACAGCAGCACCAGGATCATCAGCACGATCCCGAACGCCGAGGCCAGCCCGACGTCGCTCTGGGTGAAACCGATCCGGTAGATGGACAGGGCCGGCACCAGGGTGGCGCGACCCGGCCCGCCCTGGGTGGAGGTGTAGATGATGTCGAAGCTGCTCAGCGCCGCGATCACGCTGAGCGTCATCAGCACCGCGATCTCCTGCCGCAGACCGGGCAGCGTGATGGTGAAGAACTCCCGCCACCAACCCGCGCCGTCCAGCCGCACCGCCTCGTACAGCGAGCCGTCGATCTTCCCGATGCCGGTCAGCAGCAGGACGGTGCACAGACCCGTCAGCACCCACGAGCCGATCAGCCCCACGGCGGGCAGCGCCGTGCCGTAGTCCGCCAGCCAGGGACGGGCGAACCACCCGAGCCCGAACCACCCGAGGATCTCGTTCACCGCGCCGGTCTGCGCGTACATCCACGACCACGCGATACCGGCCGCGGCGAGCGGAATGATCTGCGGCAGGAACAGGATCGTCTGCGACGCCCGGGAGAACGGACCGGGCCGCAGCGAGCGGATGAGGGTGGCGAGCATCAGACCCGCCGAGATCGGGATGACGGTGAAGAACGCGATCAGGACGAACGCGTTGCGGATCGAGGCCAGCAGGTACGGGTCGCTGAACACCGTGACGTAGTTGTCCAGCCCCACCCAGGTGGCGGGCCCGACCCCGTTCCAGTCGTAGAACGAGTACTGCACGCCCATGAACAGCGGCCAGACCACGAACCCGATGTACATCCCGAGGGCCGGCAGCAGCAGGAGCCACCCGCGGGAGGCGGCCCGTCGGGCCGGTGCCTTCGCACCGGCCCGACGGGTGCCCCGCGGCGTCGGGGGCACGGTCACGCCCGACCTCCCGCGCTCCGTGCCGCTCGCCGGGGCGCGCCGCCCCGGCGGACGGGGAGGGTCTCGCGACGGCTCATCGGGTGCCGACCTCGCCCTCGTAGAACTCCTGCACCCGCTCCACGAACTCCTGGCCGGTGATCCGACCGGTCACCAGCAACTGGGACTCGGGGATGATCGAGCCCGCGTAGATCCCGGCCGTGGTGTTGGCCATGAAGTCGACCTGGCCGTCCTCTTCACCGATTTGCGCCGCCATCTCCAGCGCGGACTCGATCAGCGAACCGGGCTCGACCTCGGGCATCGGCAGCGCCGGGTCGCCGCCGGGGGAGGCCCCGGTGACGTCCACCACGATCTGCCGGGCGGCGGGGTCGGTGTGGATCCAGTTCAGGAAGTACGCGACCTCGTTGACGTACGGGGACTTCGCGGCCACCGAGAAGGAGTTGGCGGCACCCATCGCCACGTGCCCGTCACCCTCGTTCACCGGCGGCACGAGGAAGAAGGTGACGTTCTCGCCCAGTGCCTCCTGGTAGGTGGCGGCCTCCCAGTTGCCGTTGAAGGTGAACAGGCCGCCGCCCTCGGAGAAGCGGCTGACGAACTCGAAGTAGTCGATGGAGTTGATGTCGTCGGAGAAGTACCCCGCGTCCGCCCAGGCGCGGATCAGCTCGGCCCCCTCGACGTTGCCCGGCGTGTTGTAGGTCGCGCCCGGCTCGTTGAACATCCAGGCCATGAACTCGCCCTGGTCGGCGAACTGGTTCATGGCCGCCTGGACCACGAAGTTCACCACGCCGTCCTTGTCGCCGGCGACGATCGGCAGCACGTCGTTCTCCGCCGCCAGCGCCATCTGCTCCTCGAGCTCCGCCAGCGTGCTCGGCGGGGCCTCGATGCCCAGCTCCTCGGCGATCTCCAGGTTCATGTAGATGCCGGTGACGCTGTACCCCAGGCCGAGCTGGTAGAGCGAGCCGGAGCCGCGCACGTTGTCCTCGCTCATCCGCAGCGGGGCGAGCTGGGAGTCGGACCAGGCGTCCCACCCGTAGGCCTCGTAGTAGGGGTCGAGGTTGGCGAGCAGGCCGTCGCGGACGGTGTCGCCCATGGTGGGCAGCCGGATCAGGTCCGGCGGGGTGTCGCTGGCCAGCAGCCGGGGCGCGTTCGCGGTGAGGTTCTGGAAGGTGTCCCGGTTGATCCGGAAGGTGACGTTGGGGTGCTGCCGGGTGAACTCCTCGGTCAGCTCGTCGGTGGCGGGGAAACCGGTCTCGTCCGCGATGGTGAGCGTGATCTCCTCCGAGGTCAGCTCGGTGCTCACCTCGGTCTCCTCGCCCGCGGGTTCGGGCGACGCGGAGGTGTTGCCACCCGGTGCGCAGGCGGCGAGGACGATCCCCGTGGACGCGGCGATCGCGGCCACGGTGACGCGCCGTCTGCGACGGCGTCCGGCGGTGCTTGCCATGGGTACTCCCTTTTCCTGGTGGACGGATGCCGGGGGCGCGCCGTTCACCCCCGGGGGAGCCGGGGACGCCGGGGCGTCCGGGCAGGGGAAAACAGCGGGGCGGCTCGCGGGCGGCTCGGGCACCCGTCGTGCTAAAAGGTTTTAGCGCCGACATGTTCAGCAGCGGGTGTCGGCTGTGTCAAGCTGTCGCACACAACTTCTCCACGGAGGGAACGCGATGCCGCGCAAGAGAGTCACCCTGGCCGACGTGGCACGCCGGGCCGGCCTCTCGACCACCGCGGCGTCGATGATCCTCAACGGCCGCCCCGACACCCGCCTCTCCAAGGAGGCCCACGAACGCGTCCACGCCGCCGCCGCCGAACTGGGCTACCGCCCCAACGTCGCCGCGCGCGGCCTGCGCACCGCCAAGACCCTCACCATCGGCTTCGTCTCCGACACCGTCACCACCACCCGCTTCGCCGGCGGGCTGATCAAGGGAGCCCTGGAGGCGGCCGAGGAGGCCCGACACGTGGTGCTCCTCGCCGAGACCGGCGGCGAGTCCGAACGCGAGGCCGAGGCGATAGCCGCGCTGCTCGACCGCCAGGTCGACGGCATCGTCTTCGCCACCGTCCGCGCCCGCGAACTCTTCGTCCCCGCCCTGCCCGAGGGCGTCCCCGCCGTCATGCTGAACGCCACCAGCTCCCGCTTCCCCGCCACCGTCCTCCCCGACGAGGAACCCGGCGGACGGGCCGCCGTCCGACTCCTGGTGGACGCCGGCCACTCGGAGGGCATCGCCCTCATCGGCCAGAGCGACACGGCGGAACGCGACGTGTTCCGCTCGCGCACCATCGCCCGCCGCGTCGCCGGCATCCGCGGGGAGATGGCCGACAAGGGCCTGGGATTCGTCGCCGAGGAATCCATCTGGATGTGGGAGCCGCAACACGGCTACGACGCCGTCCTCGACCTGCTCCGGCGACGGACCGACGTGCGGGCCCTGCTGTGCATGAACGACCGCCTCGCCTTCGGCGCCTACCAGGCCGCCGCCGAACTGGGCCTGCGCGTCCCCGACGACCTGTCCGTGGTCTCCTTCGACGACGACGAGGTCGCCGCCTACCTGCGACCCGGCCTGACCACCATCGGCCTGCCGCACGAGGCCATGGGCCGCCGGGCGGTGGAACTGCTCCTCGGCCGCGAACCGGCCGGCGAGGAACTCGTCCCCATGCCGGTGGTCGAACGCGCCTCCATCGGCCCGCCCCGGGGGCGCTGACGGCGGCGCCGCGCGGCGCCGGACGCACGCGCGAACCGCCACCGGACCGCCCCGCCGCTCCCGGGAGGAGCCGCCCCCGTGCTCCCGCCGGGAACGCCGTGCGCGCCCCGGGACCACGCCCCGTGCCCGGCGTCTCCCGGCCCTCCGGAGACCGCCCGGCGCCCGGCGCCCGGTGCCGGCCCGGGGAAGGGGCCCGGACACCCTCCGGCCGGGCGACCTCCCCCGCGTACGGGTGGCCGGAAGGGGTACCCGATCATCGGGCGTGGTTCACGAACCCGCGGGCGAAGGACTCGACGACCTCCCCGACGGCACCGGCCGCCACACACCGCGCGGCGCGCACCGCCGGGGCCCGCCGTCACCCCACCGGGGAGGGACCACCCCCGGGGAGGCGCCCCTCCCGCACCGAGCGGGAAGGCGTCGCACCGGACGGCCTCCGCACATCCCCGTAGAGGAAGGCAGGCAACAGGTCATGCGCTACCACGACCGACGCCACGCCGGCCGGGAGCTCGCCCTTCGACTCGTCGAACACGCGGCGGAGGAGGAACTCCCCGACCCGATCGTCCTGGCACTGCCCCGGGGAGGCGTCCCGGTGGCGGTCGAGCCGGCCCGGGCCCTCGACGCGCCCCTGGACGTCCTGGTCACCCGGAAGATCGGTGTTCCCGGCCGCCCGGAGAGCGGCATCGGGGCGATCGTCGGGGACGACCCTCCCCTCTTCGACCGCGCCGCCCTGGACCTGCTCGGCCTGAACGAGCAACGGCTCGCCCCGGACGTGGCCCGCGAACGGGCCGAGCTGCGCCGCCGGGAATCGCTCTACCGGGGCGACCGGCCGGAGCCCCGGGTCGAGGGCCGCGCCGTCGTCCTCGTCGACGACGGCCTCGCCACCGGCGTCACCGCCCGGGCCGCCCTACGGCACCTGCGCCGCCGGGGCGCCGCCCGACTGATCCTCGCCGTACCCGTCGGCGCTCCCGGGACCGTCGCCGCCATGGGCTCGGAGCCCGAGGGCGCGGATGACATCGTGTGCCCGCTCCGGCCCCGGGGCTTCTACGCGGTCGGCCAGTGGTACGACGTCTTCCCCCAGGTCGGCGACGAGGAGGTCATCGACCTCCTGCGCGGACACGCCGCCCGGGGGACCGGGGGTCGGCACCGGGAGGGGTGACGATCACCACCCCCTCGCACGACGAGGCGGGAAGGCGGCCCGGTTCAGTCCCATGGAAGCGCTTCACGCGGGAGACGCATCACATGATCGCCGGAC
>NZ_VKHS01000333.1 GCF_014141525.1 Streptomyces calidiresistens | reverse complement strand
GGGGGGCACCACCGCGGCCCCACCCGCCGGCGGGGCGAGGAGCACGGGGTCGTCGAGACGTTCCACCCACACCTCCACCCCCTCCGCCCCGGAGGGGGGCTCGGGGCCGACCCCGATGACCCGCAGGCCCGCCGCCAGGGCCGAACGAATGCCGCACACCGAGTCCTCCACCGCCAGCGAGGCCCCGGGATCGGCCCCGCACAGGCGGGCGGCGGTGGCGTAGGGATCGGGATGGGGCTTGGGGCGGATCCCTTCCTCCGGGACGACCACCCGGGAGAAGTGGTGGAGCAGGCCGGCCGACTCCAGGCAGGTCTCCACGATGTCCCGGGGGCAGTTGCTGGCCACCGCCAGGGGGGCCAACCCGGCGGCGTGCCGGACGAACTCCACCGCTCCCGGCACCGTCACGGCGTCCGCGGTGACCAGCTTTCGGAATTCGTCCAGGAGCTCCTCGGTCACCTCGGCGACTTTTTCCGGCCGACCGCACATTTCGGCCATGAGTCGTCCGCATTCCGAGTAGTGCATTCCCTTGGTTCGGGCGGAGAAATCGGAGCCGGGAGTGATTCCTCGTTCGGCGAGCACCACCCTCCTCGCCTCGATCCAGTGGTGTTCGGTGTCCATGAGGGTCCCGTCGCAGTCGAATACCACTGCGGAGAAGGGGGTGCCGAGGATGAGTTTCGACGTCATGTGTCGTCCTTTGTCGAGGGTTTTCCCGGAGGACGGCCGTACCGTGTTCACCTGGTGGAAGCACGACGGATCGACGCGATGCTGTCGTTCGTTTTCCGCCCGTGCGAAGCGCGGTGAATTCGGAGGCGCGCGGCCGTGCCCGGTCTTCGGATCCGGCGCTGAAATGCCGGAGCGGTCGAAGAGATCAACGACATCGTAATTTCCGGATCCAATGAACGTCAATTCTCCCGGAAAAGTGTTTTGGCGCGAATTTATCAGGAATTATGGAATGTCATTCCGGTGGTGCGAAAATTGGGGCGCCCGCCGGAGTGGAAAAAGCGGGGAAGGGGGGTGGGAAAAGGGCGTGAACGCCCCCGCGGGGCCGGCGTGCACGGCGGGATCCCGCCCCGGGGCCCGCCCCGGCGCGCACGGTGGTGTCCCGGACGGCGAGCGGCGGCCGGGGACGGGAACACCGCGAATGCTCACTCCACCGGCACGTCCGAATCCCCTCCGCGCACCGGTGGGGGTACGGTCGTGAGCGCCCACCGATCCGTCGCCGGGCCGGCGACCCCGCCGTCCTCCGCACCGATGCGCCCCGCGCCCCGGCCGGAGGCGGGGGAACACGGCCCGGGAACTCCCGGAGGGAGACCCCCACGCATGTCCCTCGGTCGCATAGCCGAGCCGGAGCCCTCCCCGGAGGGGTCCGGCCGCACCTCCCGCCGTCCCTCGCGCGGCCTGCTCGTTCCGCTGGCCCTGCTCCCGGTCCTCGTGCTGATCGGCGTCCTGATCGCCTTCTCGCCGTGGTCGGGTTCCGCCTCGGAACCCGAGATACGCGGCCTGCCGGAGGGCGAGGTCTTCAACGCCCGCACCCTGGAGGGTGCGGAACTCTCGATTCACGGGTCCGGTGTCGCGGAGGCCGACATCCGCCTCAACGACGAACCGGTGGACGCCCGCCGCGCCGGTGACGGCGTCGTCCTGAACGTCTCGGAGCTGGACGACGGCGAGTACACCCTCCGGGTGGCCGCCGACGCCACGGCCACCCGCACCTTCGCGGTCCGCACCGCACCGCCGGAGCTGAGCCTGGACCCGATCGAGGCGGACGCCCCCGGTGAGCCGGTCACCGTCACCGGCACCGCCCCCGGCGCCGTCACCGTCGCCCTGGACACCCCGGACACCGGGACCGGGGACGACCACGGGGAGGCCGCCCCGGCCGCCCCCGACGGGCCCGCGGCGGAACCCGTCGAACCCGACGCCGACGGGGCGTTCGCCCTCCCGGTCGACAACCCCGGCGCGACCCTCCGGGTGGTCGCCACCGACGAGGCCGGCAACACCACCACCGCCGAGGTGGAGATCTCCATCGGCTTCCCCGTCATCCGCGCGGCCCACCTGACCGCCTCCGCCTGGGCCCACGACGGCCTGCGCGAGCCGGTCCTGGACCTGGTCCGGGAGGGGAAGCTGACCGCCGTCCAACTCGACATCAAGGACGAGTCGGGGGAGATCGGCTACGACTCACAGGTGCCGCTGGCCCGGGAGATCGGGGCGGTCCGAGCCCTGTACGACGCCCGCGAGGCCATCGAGGAGATCCACGAGGCGGGCGGCGAGGTCGTCGGGCGCATCGTGGCCTTCCGGGACCCCATCCTGGCCCGTGCCTCCTGGGAGAACGGCCTGCGCGACCGGGTGGTGCAGACGCCCGCCGGTGAACCCTACGGGGCGAACACCGCCTACGGCTCCCTCAGCTTCACCAACTTCGCCGACCCCGACACCCGGCGGTACCACGTCGACCTGGCGGCGGAGGCGGCCGAGCTGGGCTTCGACGACATCCTCTACGACTACATCCGTCGTCCCGACGGTCGGCTGGACGGCCAGGTCTTCCCCGGACTCGGGGACCTGACCCCGGAGGAGTCGATCGTCGCGTTCACCGCCGACACCCGCGAGGTGGTGCGGGCGCACGGGGCCCGCCTGGGCGTGTCCGTGTACGGGATCGCCGCCACCCGCCCCACCGAGATCGCCCAGGACATCCCGGCGATGGCGGAGCACGTCGACTACATCGCCCCGATGATCTACCCCTCCCACTGGGGTCCCGGCGAGTACGGCGTGGCGAACCCGGATGCCCAGCCCTACGACATCACCCACCGGTCGTTGGCCGACTTCACCGCCATCACCGAGGGCACCGGCGTGGAGATCGTCCCCTGGCTGCAGGACTTCTCGATGGGGGTTCGTTACGGCCCGCAGGAGGTGGCCGACCAGATCAGGGCCGCCGCCGACAACGACATGCCCTCGTTCCTGCTGTGGAACGCCGGGGCCCGTTACCAGGCCGAGGCGCTGGACATCGCGGCCGAGGCACTCGCCGGGGACTGATCGGAAGGACCCCGACGGGGACGGGGCCGCCGCTCACGACGAGAGCGTGGCGGCGGCCTCCTCCACGTTCGACCTGATGGTGAACAACTCGTCCAGCCCCACGATCCCGAACAGCCGCATCATCTCGTCGTCGGGCCCGGCGAGCACCAGGCGACCCCCCGGGTCCACCACCCGGCGATAGGCGGTGACCAGGGCCGCGATGCCGCTGGAGTCGCAGTAGTTCAACCCCGAGACATCCACGATCACCGTCGTGTCCGGGTCCCGGGGGAGATCCTCCAGGGTGCCCCGCAACCGCGGGGCGGTGTGGTGGTCCAACTCACCGGTCACCGCCAGCAGCCAATGGCCCTGCGGGTGTGCGTGCAGCGTGACACCGAAATCACCGTTGTACACCAAACCTCCTGCCCCGGAACCGATCCCCGATCGACCACCGGGGCCCCGGCCGAACCGGGGAGGGGCCTGCGCACGGCTTCCCGCGCACCGCCCCGTTCTTCGGTCGCCCCCGGCACCCTTCCCGCAGGGGACGCGCCCACGCCACCAGTCTACGAGACCCGCCGGTCCGCGCCCCGGCGTACGGTGGGGGGCCCGGGCCCCCGTCCGGGGAAGGGCGCCGGGACACCGGGAACGGTCGGGTCGGTACCCGGGCCGTCCCGGGTGATCGTCGGGAAACCGGGCAGGGGGGTCGGTACGGCGCAGCCGGTGGGGGCCGCCGTTCGCCCCGTCATGCCGATCGGGAGGATCGGCGGGCGGTGATCGGGTCGCCGCGGGACCGGAGCGGGTGGCCCCGGGACGGGGCAGCGGGAAGCGGCGCCCCACCCGGGGTGCGCGGAACGACACGAGGAGACGGAAAGCGAGGTGGCGATGGTCGATCCCGACCACGCCGGAGCGGGGGGTCCGCCCTTCGCCGGCCCCGGCGAGATGGCCCGTCGGATGCGGACCTTCCCCTGGGAGAAGACCTCCCTGGGCGATCCCTCCACGTGGCCCTCGGCGCTGCGTGCCGCCTGCGACATCTGCCTCGCCTCCCGCTTCCCGATCATCGTGCTGTGGGGGGAGGACCTGCGCTTCGTCTACAACGACGCCTACGTACCGCTCCTGGGCGACAAACACCCGGCGCTCGGCACGCCGGGGGAGGAGCTGTGGGGCGAGATCTGGCACATCGTGGGCCCCATGCTCCGTTCCGTGGTCGAGACGGGCGAGTCGATCTGGGTCGAGGACATGATGCTCCCGGTGAATCGCCACGGCTTCCTCGAGGAGACGTACTGGACGTACTCCTACGGCCCGCTGTGCGACGACGGGGGCACGATCCGAGGGGTCTTCACCACCGTCAACGACACCACCGAGCGCGTGGTGGGGGAACGCCGCATGGCGTTGCTGCGGGAGCTCGGGGCCCGCGCGGGCACCGCCCGGGGGGTCGAGGACGCCTGTCGCCTGGTCGCCGGGGTGCTGGACCGGGCGGGAAGGGACATCCCGCACGCCGCCATCCACCTGAGGGCACCCGATGGCGGTCCGGACCCCGAGCCCGCCGCGGTCCGTCCCACCGGAACCGCCCCGCTTCCCCTGCCCGAGGGCCCGGGCGGGTGGCCGCTGGAGGAGGTGTTGCGCACCGGCCGCGCCGTCGTCGTCGAGGACGTGCGGGAGCGCTTCGGCCACCTCCCCGACGGCGGTTGGCCCGTACCGCCCGAGCGGGCGGTGCTCCTGCCGCTGTCCGGCGAGACCGGCGCGGAGCCCCTCGGCGTCATGGTGCTCGTCACCACCGCGGGGCGTCCTCTGGACGACGGCTACCGAACCTTCCTCGAACTCGTCGCCCGGCAGACCGCGGCCCTGATCAACGGGGCCGTCGCCTACCGGGTGCAGCAGCAACGGGTCGAGGAACTGGCCGAACTCGATCGCGCCAAGACCCTCTTCTTCTCCAACGTCAGCCACGAGTTCCGCACCCCGCTGACCCTCATCAGCGGGCCGCTCGCCGAGATGCGTGCCCGGGCCGCCGACCTCCCCGCCGACCTGCGGGAGGACCTGGAGGTCATGCACCGCAACGCCCTGCGGCTCGGGAAGCTGGTCAACACGCTCCTGGACTTCTCCCGGCTGGAGGCGGGCCGCATGCGGGCCCGTTTCGAACCGGTGGACCTCGCCGGGTTGACCGCCGACCTCGCGGGGGTGTTCCGCTCGGCGATGGAGCGCGCCGGTCTGACCTACGAGGTGCACTGCCCGCCCCTTCCCCGAGCGGTGTGCGTCGACCGCGACATGTGGGAGAAGATCGTTCTCAACCTGCTGGGCAACGCCCTGAAGTTCACCCTCGAGGGGTCGGTCGTCGTCCGCCTCTCGGCCGAGGAGGACCGGGCGGTGTTGAGGGTCTCGGACACCGGCACCGGAGTGGCCGCGGACGAGATCCCGCGGCTGTTCGAACGTTTCCACCGCATCGAGAACGCCCGCTCCCGCTCCAACGAGGGAAGCGGCATCGGCCTGGCCCTGGTGCGCGAGCTGGTCACCCTGCACGGCGGCACCATCACCGCCGGAAGCGTCGAGGGCGAGGGGACCACCTTCACCGTGCGGCTGCCCTTCGGCACCGACCACCTGCCCGGCGACGCCGTGGTCGAGGAGGGCGCCACCGCCCGTCCCGCCGCCGCGCGCGTCGCCGAGAAGGCCGCCCCCTACATCGGTGAGGCGGTGCACCCGCTGCCCGAGCGGTCGGTGGCCGCCCCC
>NZ_VKHS01000332.1 GCF_014141525.1 Streptomyces calidiresistens | reverse complement strand
CCCCACCACCGGCGATCACCAGCATCCGCGTCGTCCTCGTCACGGCCCCTCCCCGCCCTCGTCCGAGTGGTCGGTCACCATCGTGCCCCGGAAGCCGGTTGCGACGGAGCCGTTTCGGCGGCTTGGCCGGCGCGGGCCGATGGGGACGGCGCCGGGCGACCGCCGTCAGACGTGGTCGGCATGATCGCGCATCGCCTCCGCCGCCGCGAGCGCCGCCGTCGCCTCCTCGCGCACCCGCTCGTCCTCGTCGTCCCCGGCCACGGACCGCAGGAGGGTGTGAACCTCCGGCTCGTCGTACCAACCGAACGCCAGCGTCCACGCCAGCCCGGCGCGCACCACCCCGCTCGCGTCCTCCCGCACCCGCCGCACCAGCACCGGCCCGACCTCCGGCCCGCCTGCCACCGCCCACATGCGCAGGGCGGTGAGCCGCAAGTCCTCGTCGGGGTCCCGGGTGGCGTGGTGGGTGAGGAGGTTGCGGGTGGTCTGGTCGGGCCAGTGTCGGGTCAGGTTCCGCAGGACGGTGAGGCGGGGCTCAGGGTGAGGTTCGTGGGTGGCGTGGTGGGTGAGGAGGTCGCGGGTGTGCTGGTCGGGCCAGTGTCGGGTCAGGTAGGCGAGGGCGGTGCGACGGGTGAAGGGGTCGGGGTGGTTGTTGGCGTGGTGGGTGAGGAGTTCGCGGGTGGTGGAGTCGGGCCAGTACCTGGCCAGAGCTTGGAGCACTGGGACGCGGGGATCGGGATCCTGGGTGACGTGGTGGGTGAGGAGGTGGCGGGTGTGCTGGTCGGGCCAGCCCCTGGCCAGGCGAGCGAGGGCGGTGCGACGGATTAAGAGGTCGGGATCATGGCCAGCGCGGTCGGTTAAAAGTTCACGGCTCGTGTCGTCGGGCCAGCGTCCGGTCAGGTAGGCGAGGGCGGTGCGACGGGTGAAGGGGTCGGGGTGGTTGTTGGCGTGGTGGGTGAGGAGTTCGCGGGTGGTGGAGTCGGGCCAGTGCTCAGCCAGAGCTTGGAGCGCTGTGGTGCGGGGTTTGGAGTCGAAGTCGTGGAGGGTGTGGTGGGTGAGGAGTTCGCGGGTGGTGGAGTCGGGCCAGTTCTGGGCCAGGTGCTGGAGAGCGACGTAGCGGAGGTTCTCGTCGGGGTCCTGGGTGGCGTGGTGGGTGAGGAGCTCGCGGGTGGCGGGATTGGGCCAGTGCTCGGCCAGGCGATCGAGGGCGGCGCGACGCGCGTGGGCGATCGGCGCGTGTACGGCAAGTAATTCAAGGGTGCCGGGAGAGCGGTACAGGGGCGCTACCTGGGATGTCGGGCTGCCATCGACCCACCCGGGGAAACTCAGAAATTGACCATGGAGGTGGGACCAGCGAAGAAGCCGTTGGCGGCCTGCCCAGTGGTCGCTGAATGTGGCAAGCGCCGGGGCCGCCTCCTCCAGGTAGAGGTGTGTATCCACATGATCGGTCAAGGAGGAAATCAGAGCGCTCACCACATTCTCGCTCTGCTGTGTGAGGAGGCCGATCTTGCGCACCTCGGCCAGGGCTCGCACCGCGAGAGCGAGGAGGCGTTGGTCATCGCGTGTGCGGTGGAGGTGAAGGAGGTGGTCGATGAGCCGGCCCGCGTGGGGTGGCGCCAGTTGGCCGGTGACCAGGAGCAGTACCTCGTGCCAGGCCGGCTTCCCGGCCAGTTCACCGAGGACGTCGTGAACGAGTTGGTCCGGGGTCCACTCGCGGTCCCGTGTGTATCGGTGGGTGAGGTCGGCGGCGGCGAGGTATTCCAGGAAAGTGCGGTGGACGAAGCCGTATACGCCGCTGCCGTAGTGGCTGAGGATGAAGTTGCGCTCCCGTAGCTGGCGCACTATCGCCCTGGTCGCAGCTCGGACTTGGACCGGGGGCAGGTCGTAGTCTTTGAGGTAGTCGTGCAGGATCTTTTCGAGATCCACGGTGTGGATGTGATTACCGGCGATGTCGTCCTGCATCTTGCGGGCCAGGAGGCGCAGCAACTCCAGTAGTTCTCCGGCCTCCAGCACCTCCAGAACCTCCCGCACCTCCGGGGAGACGCGGGGGGCGAGGTGCTTGGTGTCCTGGTCCCAGCGGGCCACCAGGACTGTCACGGCGTGTTCGTAGACCCCCTGCCGGTCGCGAGGGAGGGTCTGGCGGCGGCCGATGATGGCCAGGATGGTCAGCAGCAGCGGGTTGCCGGCCAACTCCGCCACCGCCCTGGAGTGCGTGACGGCGTCGGTGACCCGCTTTTGCAGAGCCGTGGCCTTCGCGGGATCCCCGGGGCAGGCGGTGGCGTACCAGCAGCGGGTGAACTCCTTGATCTGGTCGGTGTCCAGGTCCTGCAGCATGTAGTGCTCGAACCCCGCTCCGGCGAGAACGCCCTTGCGGTAGCCGATGACCCGGGAGGTCACCACCACCCGTGTTCCGGCGTAGCGGGAGGCGAACGCGGCGATCCGCTTCGCCACGGTCTCGCGAATCGCGGGGTCGAACAGCTCGTCCAAGCCGTCGAAGATCACCAGGGCACGTCCCGACGCCAGCAACGGCGCCAGCACCCGACGCGGCACGCACATGCCCTCGGTGTCGTACAGGTGGTCGAGGTACTCCTCGAACGGCTTCTCCCGCCACTCCTCCTGTGCGTACCGGCGCAGCTCGACCACCACCGGCAGTCGGCCCGCCAGGGACTCGGGAAGGGCCCCGCCGCCGCAGGTCAGGGTGAGCGCCGCGTACCGGGCCAGGGTGGACTTTCCCGCGCCCGGGTCGCCGAGGATCACCAACCGGTCGTTCCGCTCGTTCCCCAGTACCTCCAGTACCGGTTCCACCGGCCGTTGGGCGGCCTGTCGCGCCTGCTCCGGATATGCGCTCTCCACGCCCGGGGGCAGGGCGTTCTCCGCCGGTTCCCCGTGCTCGGCCAGGCGCTTCATCAGCTCTCGCGGCAACGACACCGGTGGTGGGTCGGCCCGTACCCCCGGTGGGACGAACACCTCCCGCAGTTCCACCACCGGGTGCTCGCCCTGGTCGGACAGGGGGGTGAGGACCTCCAGGTCCAGCCGGCCGTAGGAGTCCCGCACCCGTCGCGCGTACGCGGCCACCGCCTCGGCGGCCTCCTCCTCCGAGACCTCCCCGGCCGGCCACTTGCCCCCGGCGACCACCAGGGTCTCGATGTGCATGACGCCGCTGTTGGCCACCGAGCCGCCCCGTGCCTCGGCGCTGCCGGTTCGGGAAGCCCCCGTTCGGGAGGCATTCGTGCCCCCACCACGCAACCCCATATCCGATCCCACCCCTCGTTTCTCCAGCTCACGCCCCACTGGCCGCGCGTTCATGGCACTCGACCGCACCGCGTATCCCGGGACGGGACTTCGGACCTTTGGTGGTGCCGGGGCCGGAGGCCCAACTCCGTTCAAAGCCTTCATTGTTCACGGTATGGCCGTGGAAAATGCCGTATCCCCGACACTCGTGACCTCCCCCGCTCCCGTGCGGGACCGAGCAGGGCTTCCGGTGGAGGGGCGCCCCTTCGGGCGGGAGCGGATCGTGCCCGAGGGCGCCGTTCCAGTTCAGCGGCCGGGGTGTCTCCCCCGACGTCAGGGCAGGAGGCGTCGGACGGCAGTGCGGCCCGCTTCGAGGGCGGCCTTCAGCGTCTTCCCGTCGCGGGTGAGGCGTCCGACCCGGGGCGACTCCGGTGCCGGACGGATCGAGAGCACGGCGGGCTCGCTCCGGGGGGCCGTGTCCACCGGCGGTGTCCCGGACGGGAGCCCCGAGCGGTCGTAGGCGGCGAGGAGCGCGTCGTCCTCCGACAGGCGGGTACTCCGGGAGTGGAAGACCTCGTGCAGGGCCCCGGGGTGGCTCCGCAGGGTGGTCGAGGTGATCAGCCGCGCCCCGAGGGAGGGGCGTGCGGGTGCCCGGGAACCGGCTGCCGGGGAGGGCATCGGCGCCGAACGGGAGCGCAGCACCAGCACGTGGGTCGCGCCCTGTGCCAGGGCGGTGCGGTAGGGGATGGACTCGGCGAGTCCGGCGTCGTAGAAGGTGTGCCCGCCGAGGCGGACGGGCGGGCCGGCGAGGAACGGCAGGGCCGCACTGGCCCGCAGCGCCAACCGCAGTTCGACCGGCCCGGTCAGGAACGGCCGCAGGTCGGTGGAGAGGCCGGAGTGCGCGTCGGTGGCGAGCGGGTGGAACTCCACGGGGTTGGCCAGGACGGAGTCGAAGTCCATCGGGGCGACCTCGCGGTAGAGGTACTCGATCAGGTGGCGCACGTCGACGACGGGGCGGCGGAGCCACAGGTTGGATGGGCGGATCATCGCCCTCGCGTAGGAGGGTTCGGCCCACCCCGTCAGGTTCTCCGGGGTGCTGCTGAGCAGCCAGGCACCGGTGATGGCTCCCGCCGAGGCCCCGTAGACGGCGTCGAAGACCCGCGTCACGCCCGCCTCGTGCAGCGCGAGGGCCATGCCGGCGGAGATCGTTCCGCGCATGCCGCCGCCCTCGATGACCAGGGCCAGGCGCAGGCCGTCGCGGCGCGCCCCCGGGCCGTCGCCCTCCCGTGCCCGCTCGGCGATGACCCGTAACACCTCGTGCCGCTCGCCGGTGGTGAGGTTCTCCCGCTGCATGTGGCCTCCCCCTGTTCCCGCTTTCCGTCTCCCCGGGGTGCCCGGGGCCGTCGGGGGCAGACGGTACGGGATGGGGGTCGTGACCACACGGGGGTTTCAGCCGCCGGTACCCCGGGGCGGAGCGGGTCCGAGCGGCCGACTCGATACCGGGCCCCGGCCGGTCAGCCGGGCGGGGCCCCACAGGAACACATGAGAGGGGCCCGGTCCGCGGGCTCCTCCCCGCCACCGACCGGCGGGGCCCCGAAACGGGCGAGGCAGTGCCAGACCCTCTTGAGTTCCTGCGGGTGGTGACGGCCCGCTCGAACGGCGTCCCCGATCACCGCCGGGTCGAGCCGGCCGTCGATCGCGATGGCGACGCCGAGGTCCACGTACCGTTGCCCCCGGTACTCCGGGTGCCGTCGCAGGTGGTCCACGTCGAGGCGGAAGCCGGGGTGCCATTCGACCGGGCACGGGAGTCGACCGGCGTCCTCCTCCACGGCCGTGCCCCGGTAGCAGGCGTCGAGAACCAGCGCCTCGACGTCCCGGGCGAGTTCGACGGTGCCGTGGATCTGTGCCTCGATGTGCCCGTCCAGGGAGTCGAGATCGTCGGTCTCGGCCAATTCGATGAGGGAGAAGCGGGACGCCACGCCGAAGGCCGAGGGGCCGGTGGAGCTGTCCGGGTAGCAGAACGTGGCCCTCCGCAGGGTGTCGGAGGTGAGCCTGAAGTACGAGGAGCCGAACCGGGGCGCTCCGCCGGCGGGGTTCCGTCGGAAGTTCAGCGCGCCGTAGACGGGACGCTCCCGGGGAGCCGCCCGGTCATAGGCTCCCGCGAACATACGGCTCTCCCACAGCCAACGGTCCCCGCCCGGATGGGCGGTCAGTCCGCCGTTGCCGGCACCGGTCACGAACTGGGAGTGGTAGACCCCGTCCCTCGCCATGCCGAGCAGGATCGGTCGGCCGCCCACCATCCGGTCGGGGTGGAAGTTCATCGTCAACCGCAGGCGGGGGTCCAGCGGGTCTCCCGAGGACAGGGACGTGACGTGGCGCAGGGCCCTCTCCTGCGGTGACCGGGTCATGTCGGTCACCATCCGTGAAGTCTGTACCGACACGGTCCTTCGGTACATCTCGATTTCCGGCCGGGGCGCGTGGGGAGGGCCGGGAGCTGTCTCTTATACAC
>NZ_VKHS01000331.1 GCF_014141525.1 Streptomyces calidiresistens | reverse complement strand
AGCCCGCCCCCGCCCGCCGAGCGGCGGGCCGGGGCCGGCCGCTCGGCGGGCGGGGGCGGGCTCGGCCCGGCGGGCTCCGCTCAGCGGGCGGCGGCGCGGCGGGCGGCCTCCACGGCCCAGTAGGTGAGGATCACGTCCGCGCCCGCCCGCTTGAAGCACACCAGCGTCTCGTCGATCGCCCGCTCCCGCTCGATCCACCCCTTCTCGGCGGCGGCCTCGACCATCGCGTACTCCCCGGAGATCTGGTAGGCCGCCACCGGCACCGCCACCGCGTCGGCCACCCGCCGCAACACGTCCAGGTACGGCAGGCCGGGCTTGACCATCACCATGTCGGCGCCCTCCGCGAGGTCCTGGGACAGCTCGCGCAGGGCCTCCCGACCGTTGGCCGGGTCCTGCTGGTAGGTCATCCGATCGCCGGTCAGCCCCGACTCCACCGCCTCCCGGAACGGGCCGTAGAAGGCGGAGGTGTACTTCGCCGTGTACGCCAGCAGCGCGACGTCCTCGTGCCCGGCGGCGTCCAGGGCGCGCCGGACGTGCCCGATCTGGCCGTCCATCATGCCGCTGGGGCCCAGGACGTGCGCGCCGGCCTCCGCCTGCACCACCGCCATCTCGGCGTAGCGGGCCAGGGTCGCGTCGTTGTCCACCCGGCCCCGCTCGTCCAGCAGACCGCAGTGCCCGTGATCGGTGGTCTCGTCCAGGCACAGGTCGGACATCACCACCAGGGCGTCGCCGACCTCCTCACGGACCGCCCGCAGCGCCACCTGGAGGATGCCCCCGGGATCGGTGGCCGCCGTCCCCACGGCGTCCTTGACCTCGGGGACACCGAACAGCATGATCCCCGCCACGCCGGCGTCGGCCGCCTCGGCGGCGGCCCGCCGCAGCGAGTCGAGGGTGTGCTGGACCACGCCGGGCATCGAGGAGATCGGCGCGGGCTCGGCGATGCCCTCGCGCACGAAGGCGGGCAGCACCAGGTCGGCCGGATGGACGCGGTGCTCGGCGGTCATGCGGCGCATCGCCGCGGTGGTGCGCAGCCGGCGCGGGCGGACGTCCGGGAAGGCTCCGTGGGAAAACACCTGTGTCTCGATCTCCTGGGCTGCGGAAGGGGGCCGCCGGACGCTCACGTGACCGGAGGGGGCCGACGGTCCACCGGCCGCTCGGATGCCGGCCGGCGCTCGCACGGTAACCCGGGGCGCCCCGCCCGCCCGCCGCCACCCGGCGCCGGAACGGCCGCGGGTCCCGGGCGACCCCCCGCGGAGGGGAGTCGCCCGGGACCCGCGGATCGCGCCGTGCCCGGGGCCGCCGGCTACGCCCCGCGCGGACGGCGCCGCTGCGGACGCTTCTCGCTCGGCCGCTTGAGCACCTCCCCGGCCGCCAGCGCCGCCTCCCGCCGCTTGGCGCCGAACTCGGCCAGCGCCTCCGCCAGGCGGTGCACCGACGGCTCGGGGGCCATCACGTCCACCCGCAACCCGTGCTCCTCGGCGGTGCGCGCCGTGGCCGGGCCGATGCAGGCGATCACGGTGACATTGTGCGGCTTGCCCGCGATGCCCACCAGGTTCCGCACCGTGGAGGAGGAGGTGAACAGCACCGCGTCGAAACCGCCGCCCTTGATCGCCTCGCGGGTGGGGGCCGGCGGCGGCGAGGCGCGCACCGTCCGGTAGGCGGTGACGTCGTCCACCTCCCAGCCCAGCTCCACCAGGCCCGCCGACAGCGTCTCGGTGGCGATGTCGGCGCGCGGCAGCAGCACCCGGTCGATCGGGTCGAAGACCGGGTCGTAGGGCGGCCAGTCCTCCAGCAGCCCGGCGGCGGACTGCTCCCCGCCCGGCACCAGGTCCGGCCGCACGCCGAACTCGATCAGCGAGCGCGCGGTCTGGTCGCCGACCGCCGCCACCTTGATCCCGGCGAAGGCACGGGCGTCCAGCCCGTACTCCTCGAACTTCTCCCGGACCGCCCGGACCGCGTTCACCGAGGTGAAGGCGATCCACTCGTAGCGGCCGGTCACCAGACCCTTGATCGCCCGGTCCATCTGCTGCGGGGTGCGCGGCGGCTCCACGGCGATGGTCGGCACCTCGCTGGGCACCGCGCCGTAGGAGCGCAGCTGCTCCGAGAGCGAGGCGGCCTGCTCCTTGGTGCGCGGCACCAGGACCCGCCAGCCGAACAGCGGCTTGGACTCGAACCAGGCCAGCCGGTCGCGCTGGTCGGGCGCGCTGCGGTCGCCGAGGACCGCTATCACCGACCGGTCCCCGTCGGCGGGCGCGGGCAGCACCTTCGCCTGCTTGAGGGTCCGCTCGATGGTGCCCAGCGTCGCGGTCCAGGTGCGCTGCCGGGTGGTGGTGCCGGCCACGGTCACCGACAGCGGGGTGTCGGGCTTGCGGCCGGAGCCGATCAGCCGGGTGGCGGTGGCGCCGACCTCCAGCAGGGAGGTGCCGATGACGACGGTGGCGTCGCTGCCGCCGATCTCGGCCCAACATCGCTCGTCCGCGGTGCGGGCGTCGATGATGCGGACGTCGGTGCCGGCGTTGTCGCGCAGCGGAACACCCGCGTAGGCGGCCACGCCGACGGCCTCGGCGATCCCCGGCACCACCTCGAAGGTGATGCCCTCGGCGGCGCAGGCCAGCATCTCGCCAGTGGTGGCACCGTCCAGGCCGGGGTCCCCGGCGACGGCACGCACCACCCGCTTGCCGCGGCGCGCGGCACGCATGACAAGATCTGCTGCGTCACCGGCCCGCCCGGGGGCGGCGGAGGCGTCGTCGACCGGATCGGCCACGGGTTGCAGGGGGGTTTCGGCGCCGTCCCGGACGTGCGCGCGAACCACCTCGTGGACCTCGGGGTCGGCGATCAGGACATCTGCCCTGGCGAGTGCCTCGACGGCTCGCAGGGTGAGCAGGCCCGGATCACCGGGCCCGGCACCGAGGAAGGTGACATGCCCGTCGGACATCCCGCCGCCCGCCGGACGGATGTGCGCGGCGGGGTGCGGAACGGCGGAGTGCGGTTGTGCGGTGGTGGGGCTCACTGTGCTCGCTCCCCCATCAGACCGGCCGCGCCCTTGGCGAGCATCTCGGCGGCGAGGTCGCGCCCCATGCGATCGGCACGGGCGGTCGCCTCCCCGTCGGACGCCGGTACGGGACCGGTGGTGGACAGCTGCATCGACGTGACCCCGTCGGTGGTGCCGACGGCGCCCCGCAGGTGCAGGACGGTGGTACCCGGTTCGTCCTCCCGGTGGTCGGCGAGCGCGGCGACGGGCGCGCTGCATCCGGCCTCCAGTGCGGAGAGCAGGGCTCGCTCGGCGGTCACGGCGATCCGCGTGGGCGGATCGTCCAGTCGGCCGAGCTCGGCGACGAGGTCGTCACGGGACGCGACGCACTCGATCGCCAGTGCCCCCTGGCCGGGGGCGGGCAGGACGGTGTCGGGATCGAGGAGGTCGGTGATCGCGCCCTCCGAGCCGACCCGGTGGAGTCCGGCGGAGGCGAGCACGACCGCGTCGAGCTCGCCGGCACGGACGTACCCGATCCGGGTGTCGACATTCCCCCGGATGGGAACCGTTGTGATCCCGCAACCCAGGGAGCGGGCATGGGTGTGCAATTGGGACATGCGCCGGGGTGAACCGGTGCCCACGCGCGCCGGGCGGCCGGATCCGTCGGCGGCGCCGGCGCGCAGCAGCTCCTCCAGGGTCAGGCCGTCCCGGGCCACCAGGGCGTCCCGGGGATCGGCGCGTTCGGGCACGGCCGCGAGCGCCAGCTCCGGCGGCTGGGCGGTGGGCAGGTCCTTGAGGGAGTGCACGGCGAAATCGATCCGGCCCGCGAGCAGTTCGTCGCGCAGCGCGGAGACGAAGACGCCGGTCCCGCCGATGGCGGTCAGGTGCTCGCGGGAGATGTCGCCGGTGGTGACGACCTCGACCAGCTCCACGGGACGCCCGGTGAGCCGCCGAACCCGTTCGGCGACCTGCCCGGACTGGGCCATGGCGAGTTTGCTGCGCCGGGTCCCGAGCCTGAGGGCTGTCATGACCGCTCCTGTTCCGCGGTGGGGTGGTCGGGTGGATTACCGGTGTTCGACCACCGGTGGATGCCGTTCCCGTGGCCGCCGACCGGGTCGGGGCGACCGGCGGGAACCGGCTCGGGGTTCCGCGCGTCCCGGGTTCCGGGGGATGTGCGCGGCGGCGCGACGGTCGTCGGGCCGCCCGGACCGGGGTGCCGCGCGGCGTCGGTCCGGGCATCGAGGTCGAACAGCTCCCGCAGGGCGGCGGCGTAGTCCGCGCCGCCCGGCTCCCCCGCGAGTTCCTTGACCCGGACGGTGGGAGCGTGCAGCAACTTGTCCACGACCCGGCGCACGGCGTGCGCCACCTCGGCGCGCTGCTTGTCGTCCAGGCCCGGCAGCCTGCCCTCCAGGCGGGCCAGTTCCCCGGCGACCACACCGGAGGCCATGGCGCGCAGGGCGACCACGGTGGGGGTGATGGCGGCGGCGCGCTGGGCGGCGCCGAACTCCTCCACCTCCTCGTCCACGATCCGGCGGACGGTGTCCACGTCGGCGGCCATGGGGGCGTCGGCGGAGGCCACCGCGAGGGACTCGATGTCCACCAGGCGGGCGCCGGGCACCCCGTGGGCGGCGGCGTCCACGTCCCGGGGCATGGCGAGGTCCAGCAGGGCCAGGGGCCGGGTCGGCGCGGGGCCGTCGGGCCCCGTGGTGTCCGCGGTGTCGACGGCGGGGGTGCCGTCGGCGGCGAGCAGCGGGCCCGCGGACCGGCGGGCGCCGTGGCGGCGGTCGCGCAGCGCGGCGGCGATCTGCTCGGCGGTGAGCACCAGGCCGGTGGCCCCCGTGCAGGAGACCACGAGGTCGGCCAGGCGCAGTTCGGCGGCGAGCGAGATGGCGTTGATCGGCACCGCCCGGGCGGAGAGGGTGCCGCCGGGCACGCGGTCGGCGCCGCGCAGTTCGTTGAGGTTGTCCGCCAGCCGCTCGGCCCTGGCCAGGGTGCGGTTGGCGATCACCAGTTCGGTCGCGCCGGCGCGGGCCAGTGTCGTCGCGGCCAACGAGGACATGGAACCGGCGCCGATCACCAGCACCCGCTTGCCCGCGATCCACGCCGGGACGTCCGGCATCGCCTCGGCACCCGGCGCCGGCGGCCCGGCGGCCGGGGTGCCGACGCCCGCGGCGAGGTCCGCGCGGGCCAGCTGCTCCAGTCCGAAGGTGACCAGCGACTGGCCGGCGCGGTCGATGGCGGTCTCGCTGTGGGCGCGCTTGCCCACCCGCAGGGCCCGCTGGAACAGCTCGTTCAGCAGCCGGCCGGCGGACTGCTCCTCCTGCGCCAGCGCCAGCGCGTTCTTGATCTGGCCGAGGATCTGCCCCTCGCCCACCACCATGGAGTCCAGGCCGCAGGCCACCGAGAACAGGTGGTGCACGGCCCGGTCCTCCCACCGGGTGTAGAGGTGGGCGGCGAGTTCCCCGACGGGCAGCCCGCTGTGCCGGGACAGCGCGGCGGTGAGGTCGGAGACGCCCTCGTGGAAGCGGTCCACGTCGGCGTACAGCTCGATGCGGTTGCAGGTGGACAGCACGGCGGCCTCGGCCGCGGTGTCCGTGCCGAGGGTGTCGCGCAGCAGCTTGCCGCGGGTGTCGGGAGCGAGGGCGGCACGCTCCAGGACGCTGACCGACTGGCCGGCGCGGTCGATGGCGGTCTCGCTGTGGGCGCGCTTGCCCACCCGCAGGGCCCGCTGGAACAGCTCGTTCAGCAGCCGGCCGGCGGACTGCTCCTCCTGCGCCAGCGCCAGCGCGT
>NZ_VKHS01000330.1 GCF_014141525.1 Streptomyces calidiresistens | reverse complement strand
CTCCCCCACCACGGTGACCCGACCCGGATCGGTGGTCCACTCCCGGCCCCCGCCCTCGGGGCGGATGTAGGCCAGGGTGCGGGTCCGCGGCGGCAGATAGGGCGGGACGGAGGTGTCCCGGAAGGTCAGGACGTCCTGCAACACCCCGACCCGGCCGGTCTCCTCATCCCGCACCAGGCTTCCCACCGCCCTCAGGAGGTCCCTCGCCCCGTCGGCACCCCTGCTCCCGGCTCCCGGGCCGGCACCTGTCGCCATCGTCCACCGCACCTTTCGCGTCCCTCGCCCCCCTCACCGAATGTCCGTCCATGGCTACTCCGAGACGTACCCATCCGTTCCGCGGTGCAGGCCCCCCCCGGGGGGAGTTCACCGGCGTGAGCAGCCGCGTGCCCGGGCCACCGCAGCCGGACGTTCCCCGGCGCCGGGCGGCGGCCATCCCGACTTCGTGCGGCGCCACGGGAACCGGAACCATCGGCGATCCGGCCGCGCCACTTCGTGCCCCGGGCGAGGCCCGGCCCGCTTCGAACGGAGGGTGACGCGGGGCTCCCGCCACCTCCGCCCGTGCCCGGAGCCGAGCCGAGGCGAGCCGAGCCGACGGTGGGGGAACCGATGGCGGCCCGCCCGGCACGTATGCCATGGGTCATGCCGTTCGAACAGCAGGGGATCTCCGGGTGTTCACCGACTCACGGCCCGGTGCGGGCCTTTGCCCCGGCCCGGAACGGTTCCCGGATTCCCCATCGGCTTCCCGGGGGTGACGGACCGCCGTGCCCCCCGATTCCTCCCCGGGGAGGCGCCCCGGAGGTCGCGCGGCCGGGTTCCCGCCCGGCCGGCTCGGCTCAGTTCTCGTCGCGGGGGTGGACTATCCGGGTCTCGGAACCCGCCGTCGGGACCTCCCCACCCTCCGGCTCCCCGATGAAGTGCCGAAAGGTCCCGGTGATGCCCAGCAGGCGGTTCAGGGCCGGCTGCCGGTTGTCCAGGTACAGCTTGATGCCCGCCAGGGTCACGCGCCGGTGGACCATGAGCAGGATGGACAGGCCCATGGAGTCGCAGGTGCCCAGCTCCGCACAGTCCAGATGGAGTTCGCGCAGTTCGGGGCGCGCGTCCATCTCCTCGGCCACGGTCTCCAGGAACTCCTCGGAGGTGTCGTAGTCCAGATCACCGGTGATCGCGATGTGGACGATGTGGGGGTCCGTCACGGTGCGGGTGAGGGTGAGATTGTGGGGTGGGAACGTAGTCATGCGGCGGTTTCCGGGTCGGGGACGGAGACGGCGGGGTGGTCGAGCAGGGCCCGATGTCCCCGGTGGAGGAGACGGACGGCGCGGGGCAGGTCCCGGAGGCGGTGGGTCAGCAGGTCCACGACGGGGAGCAGCGAGTGCGCCGGCACCCCGCGGGTGGTCAGAACATCGGCCGTCCAGAGGATGAAGCCGGTGAACAGGTCGTCGTCATCGGTGTAGAGGGCGGTGGCGAGGAAGTCGACGATGTGCGCGATGTCCTCGGCGGTGCGCCGCCGTTGGGTGCGGGAGTACTCCCGCATGGGCGGGAAGCGCTCCTCCAGGTCGGTGAGGGTCTCCCGGACCAGTCCGCCCCCGGATCGGATGACCAGGGTGTACTCCTGGTCGGCGAGGTGCGGCAGGTCGTCCACCGCCTGGTGCGGGAGCGAGGGCCGGGGCGGGAGGCCGGCGTCGAGGCGGTCGGCGGCGGCGCGGGCGTCGGGGGCCCACATGTCGGCACCGAACAGCCGGGCGTAGCGGCCGTCGGGGCCGAAGGCCGCGCCGCCGACCAGCACCGGCACACCGGCGGCCTGGCAGGCCGTGATGGTGGCGTGGGCGGTGGGCAGACGGGTGGCGATGGATCCGGAGAGCGCCACCGCCTCGGGGCCGGTCAGGTGGAGGTGCCCGATGAGGTGGGGGGTGGGCACCTGGGCGCCGAGGTGGTCCACCCGCCATCCGCGCAGCTTGAGGACCTCGCCCAGCAGTCGCCCGGGCAGGGCGTGCCACTCGCCGTCCACGCAGGCGATGGTGATGCGGCCCCGGGTGGGTTCGCGGCGCACCGCCGGGTGACGGCTCAGGGCCGCTATGACGCGTTCGTTGATGGCGGTGGCGGCGTGTTCGCGGGCCACGCTCATGCGGTTGGCGGCCCACTCCTCGCCGACTTTCCGCTGCACGGCGCCGATGACGTCGAGGAACAGTGCCTCGGGTTCCACCCCGGCGTCGAGCGCGGCCACGGCGAGGTCACCGGCGCGCTGCTCGTCGCCGTACCACACGGCCTCCCAGAGAAGGTCGGCCCACTCCTCCGTCCCGGGGCCCGTCGGCACGGGCACCCGGGGTCGGGTGTCGGGGGTCATGCGGTGAACCTGCCCGGACCGTGCCCTCCCACCGCGCTCAGGTGGGCCCCTCGCGGTGCGGTGATGGCGACGACGGCCATGTCGTCGTGGCGGCCGGTGCCCAGCCACTCGGAGACGAGCATGCGCACCCGCTCCACGATGGCCTCGGCGGGCATGCCCGCGCACTCCGCGAGGGCGGTGCGCAGGCGGTCCTCGCCGAAGAGCTCGTCGCCCAGGGGCCCACCGCGCGCCTCGGTGATCCCGTCGGTGAACAGCAGGCAGCTCTCACCGGGGGCGAGTTCGGTGGTGTGGGTGCGGGTCTCGATCCGGGGAAGGGCACCGACCAGCATGCCCTTGGTGTCGGCCTCCTCCACCCGGCCGTCGGCCCGGACGATCAGCGGGGCGGGGTGGCCGGCGCTGGTCAGGCGCAGGCGGACGTTGCCGCTGCGGCGCACCGCCGAGGCGAGGACCAGGGTGGCGAAGCGGGTGTGGTGGGAGTCCAGGAGCGCGCCGTTGAGCAGGCGGAGCACCCGCTGGTGGTCGTCGGCCATCGGCAACAGGGCGTGCAGGGTGTTGCGGATCTTGCCGGTGAGTACGGCGGCCTCCAGGCCCTTGCCGCAGACGTCGCCGAGGACGACGAGGGACTCCTGGCCGTCCACCGAGGCGGGGTGGACGTCGTAGAAGTCGCCGCCGATGCGCTCCTCGTCGGCGGAGGGGCGGTAGCCGGCGGCGAACTCGACCCCGTCCACGTGGTGGAGGCGCGGGGGCAGGAGTTCGCGCATGAGGATCTCGGTTATCGAGGCCTGCTCGGCGTAGAGGCGGGCGGCGGACATGGCGGCGCCGGCCCGGGCCGCGAAGAGGCGGGCGAAGATCTCCTCGCTGTCGTTGAAGGAGGTCCGGTCGGAGCGGCGCAGCAGGACCAGGGCCCCGGCGGGGACCCCGTGGCCCGGCAGGGGGGTGACGACCATGGAGCCGACGCGGCCGAAGCCGTCGGGCACCACCCAGTCGGGGGCCGAGTCGGGGTCGATCCAGCGGGAGGGCACGGGTGGGAAGCCCTGGAGCGCCTCGGCCAGACCGGGGACGTCGGAGGGGTCCACCCCCAGGCGGGCCCGGCGGGGTTCGCCGTCCATGGTGCAGACGGTCACCGGGTGCCGTCGCCCGGACCGGGGGGCGATCACCATGGCCGCGTCGGCGAGGTGGCGGGCCGCGAGGCGGGCCGTGACGTCCATGCACCGCTCGAGGTTGAGCGAGGACAGCAGCAGGTTGGACGCCTCCGCCAGGAAGGCGGTGCGTTCGCGTTCGACCCGCAGGGCGTCGCTGGCCAGCCGGTGGTCGGTGTCGTCCACCAGCCACCAGACGACGCTGCCGTCCTCGTGGCGGGTGGGATGGGCCTCGTAGGTGCGATCCCCCACGGGGCCGATGACGGCGGGGGGCGGGGCGCCCGTGCCGTGGCCGTCCTGGTGCGGGAGGAAGCCGCGGTGATGGGCGGCTGCCAGCCACTGCGGCACCACGTCGGCCAGCCGGGCGCCGGGGCGGACGGCGGGGAACAGGGCGCCGGCCGCGTGGTTCGCCCGACGCACCGCACCGCCGGCGTCCACCACCAGTACGGGGTAGGGCGCCGCTTCCCACACGGCACCGGTGTCATCGGTGCCGCGGGTGCGGTCGGAAGCTTTCGCGAAACTCTCCACGGTCCGGAACCCCCAGCGTGGGTTCCTTCACCTCTCAACGCTGGATACAACAGTTTCCCGGGGGCAACGATCCCCCACATACCCCCATGAATGCAATCCTCCCCATCGGGGCGCACCGTCCGTGACGCCCGGGAACGGGGAGGCGTCACCGGTCCCAATCGCCTCCCAGAGGGCCCAGAACCCCTATTGTCCTCACTTTTCCGGCCCAAGGAAGCGCCCGGGGGAGGAACTTGGAAGCCCTTTGAACTTCTCCGGGGTCGGGTGGCCGGTGCGTTCACGGGCAGGATGGCCGGGAACACCCACGGTGGTCAACGAACTGATGTGCCGGCCTTGTTCCTTCGCCGTTCCTTCCCCGCACCCTTCGGGCGGGGTTCCTTTCCGGCCCCGGCGGCCCGTCCGGTTCTCCCCGCCGCCCCGCGCGTGTCGGACGGACGGGTCCCGGAGCGGCCCGGGGGTCTCAGTGGTGGAAGGCCGTCGCCCGCCGGCGGTCGGCCGCGCCGGCCCCGGTGCCGCGCCGCAGGCGGGGCAGGGCCCGCCCCAGGTCCTCCACCAGCATCGAGGCGAGGTCGCCGCTGAACCCGTTGCGGCACACGACCCGCAGCACCGACAGGTCCTCCCGGTTCGGCGGGAAGGTGTAGGCGGGGACCAGCCACCCGTGCTCCCGCAGGGCGCGGGAGACGTCGAAGACGTCATAGGCCGTCACGTGCGGGGCGGTGGTGAAGGTCAGGACGGGCAGGTCCCCGCCGCGGGTGAGCATCCGGAAGTCGTCCAGCGCCTCGATGTCCCGGGCGAGGGTGCGCGCCACGTCGCGGGTGGCCTGCTGCACGGCGCGGAAGCCGTCGTGCCCCAGCCGGACGAACACGTGGTACTGCGCGGCCACCTGGGCGCCGGGCCGGGAGAAGTTGAGGGCGAAGGTGGGCATCTGGCCGCCGAGGTAGTTCACCCGGAAGACCAGCTCCTCCGGCAGGTGTTCGGAGGACCGCCACAGCACCCATCCCACCCCGGGGTACACCAGCCCGTACTTGTGGCCGGAGGTGTTGACGGACACGACCCGCTCCAGCCGGAAGTCCCAGAGCAGGTCGGGGTCGAGGAAGGGGGCGATCATCGCCCCCGAGGCCCCGTCCACGTGAACGGGGACGTCGACACCGGTGCGCTCCCGCAGGTCGTCCAGGGCCGCGCACAGGTCGGCGACGGGCTCGTAGGAACCGTCGAAGGTGGAGCCGAGCACACCGACCACGCCGATGGTGTTCTCGTCGCACAGGTCGGCCGCGGCGGCGGGGTCGATGTGGAAGCGCTCGCCCTCCATGGGCACGGTGCGCGCCTCGACCTCCCAGTAGGCGCAGAACTTCTCCCAGCACACCTGCACGTTCACGCCCATGACCAGGTTGGGCCGGGCGCGGGCGGGGTACCGGTCCGCGTTGCGGTGGGCCCAACGGCGCTTGAGCGCCATGCCGGCGAGCATGCACGCCTCGCTCGATCCGGTGGTGGAGCAGCCGACCGCGGCCTCGGGGTCGGGGGCGTTCCACAGGTCGGCGAGGATGGCCACGCACCGGCGCTCCAACTCGGCGGTGCGCGGGTACTCGTCCTTGTCGATCATGTTCTTGTCGGCACACTCCGCCATCAGGATCGCGGCTTCCGGTTCCATCCAGGTGGTGACGAAGGTCGCCAGGTTCAGCCGGGCGTTGCCGTCGAGCATGAGTTCGTCGCGCACCAGACGGCGCGCGGTCTCCGGCGGGACCGGTCCGGGGGCCAGTCGCCGGG
>NZ_VKHS01000033.1 GCF_014141525.1 Streptomyces calidiresistens | reverse complement strand
GGGTGGGGGAAGCGGGCGGCTGCCGCGCGGATCGGACCCTCGGTCCTTTTGCGCAGGGCAGAGCGCATGTAAGAATCTCCCTCGGTGTTGCCACGCTGAGACGCCCCGTGGAAGGGATCAGCGCGGTGATGATGGCGATCTCCGCCCTTGCCGGGGCGGTTCAGCCGTGAAGCGTTCGGCGTTCGGGAGTTGCCGCTCCCGGGCGCCGTCGCTGTGTGCGGGTCCTATGAGGTCAGGGGTGGCGTGGGCTGCTCCTCGTGATCGTCCTGCCGGCCGGGCTGCCCCGGCGACGACGAACATACGCACGCACTCCCGACAAGATCCAGAGTTGGTTCAACAACTCGGTACAAGTCATAAGAGCGGGGACGTCGTTACCGCAGGCGCAAGCGTGCCGGAGCCGGACCGGTCGGCATCGTGCCGGGATACCTCGCCCGGCCGGCTGGGGGAGGGACTCGCCTCGTGCGCCCGTCCTGTCGGCCGGAGCGCTCGTTGGGCCGGCATCCCGTCTCCTCCGTGTTCTTCGGGTCCGGGGTACGGCAAGGCCGACCCCGCGCTGTTTCCGCTTGTGGACAGCGCTGAGTGATCGTAAGCCGACAACAGCGCTCCGTGTCAACGGGAGAGGACGCTGGGGCGGGAGAGCTCGTGTATCGTCCACACCTGTGAACGCCGCAGGAGGTGGGCGCGTGATCCTTGGCGAAGGGAGGTCAACCGATGGGTGACGAGGTGAGCGAGGAGGGGCGGATCCTCGCGGAGAAGGTTGACCGCCTCTTCCAGGTGATCCACCCCGCGGGGCGCGGCCCGTACTCCCTGCGCGAGGTGGCCCAGGGCATCGCCGACAGGGGAGGCCCGACCATGTCGGCGAGCTTCCTCCACCAGCTGCGAAAAGGGCAGCGGGACAACCCCGGCATCAAGTACCTCAAGGCTCTCGCGGATTTCTTCGGCGTCCCTCCCTCCTACTTCTTCGACGAGGAGGAGGGGCGGCGCGTGGACACGGAGTTGTCGCTGCTGGAGTCCATGCGCGACAGCCAGGTGCGCTCCGTGGCACTGCGGGCTTCGGGCCTCTCTCCGGAGACCCTGCGGACCGTGCAGGCGATCATCGAGCGCGCCCGGGAGCTCGAAGGGCTGAACAAGGACGAGCAGCCCCGCGAGGGTGCGTGATCACGATGCGACAGGCTTTCCCGATCCCCGCGCCGTGTGGTGCTTCGTACTCCATCGACGCCGTGTCCGGTGACCGAGCTGGCGCCCCGTGCGTTGTCGCGTTACCGAAGCCGGACGGACAGCGCTCCTGGCTGCCCCGAATGTCGATGATGAAGTCCGAAGACCTACGGCTGGCCGCGTGGTGCATGAAATAGTGCGCCATTCGGAAAAGATGATGCAAGATCCGGGAGAGAAGCGTTGCGTCTGTTTCGAAGGTTCCGGGCGCCTTTCCTCCGGCGTCGCCTTCAGGGGGACCCCGATCCACTGATCGGAATCGAAATTCCCATACCCTTCGATGTCGATAAATTCCTCGACGCAGTCGAGAAGCATCGTGGACGACCCGTGTTCGTGCAGCCGATCGAGGGAATCAAGGGCCGGGACAACGAACTGTGCGGGCTGTGGGTGGAACTCGACAGCGCCGACTACATCTTCCACGAGGCATCGACCTCCCCGCTGCACCGGGACCACATCGTCCTGCACGAGATCAGCCACATGCTGCTCGGGCACAACGTCACCGACGGCAGGGGCCCCGGGGTGGACCTCAAGAACCTCTTCACCACCATCGACCCCCGCACCGTCCGCGCCGTACTGGGGCGGGCCAACTTCAGTAACGCCCGAGAGCGGGAAGCCGAACTCCTCGCCACCCGTATAGCCAAGATGGCCGACCTGCGGCCCGTATCGGGCACTCGCGCCCCCGAACTCGATCGTCTCGACGCGGCATTGCGGGGTGAGAGCGACCGATGAGGTCCTTCGAATTGGTCATGGCGATCCTTCTGTGGATCACCACCGCGTGGCGTGCCGTCAAGGTGTGGGGAAAGGGACACGACCGAGCCCTCTGGTGGACGTTCTTCGGCCTGGCCGTGATGATGACGTTGCGTCTACCGGCAGGGCGGGCTCTCGATCAACTGACCGGCATCGTCGACTTCTCCTACCTGCTCAAACACCTCTCCGGCGGAGTGCTTTCGGCGGCTGCCCTACTGGCGTTCCTGCGCAAGGTCTCCGGCCAGCAGGACGGCAGCCCCGCGGTGAAACGACTGCGTGTCATTCTTCCCCTCGCCACGGCAGCCATCATGTCGACGCTCTTCTTCGCGAAGCTCCAGCCCTACGAGACCAGGGCGATATTCCAGGACCCCGCCGCCCGGATGGCACTCCTCGCCTACACGACGGTCTTTCTCGGCTTCCTCACCCTTTCCCTGCTGGCCGGTACGCGGGTCTGCCTGCGCTGGAGCCGCAAGGCCGACGGACGAGCCCTCGGCTGGGGACTCGGGACCATCGGTGCCGGTCTGGCAGCGGGAGTGGCCTACGCCCTGGTCCGTATCGCGGCTCTCATCGCGCACATGACCGGGGACGGGATCCTTCCCGGAGATCTCGACGACCGGGTGAGCACCTACCTGCTCATGGCCGCGCTCCTTCTCATCGTGGTGGGCAGCACGCTCCCCGTCCTCGGAAAGCTGCGCACCTGGGGGAAGAGGAGACGGGCGTTGCTCGGTCTGCGTCCCCTGTGGCTCGACCTCACCCGTGCCGCTCCGGCCGTGCGACTCGATTCCCCGCGCGGCCCGACCGCCGACCGGCTCGACCCCCGTGACATGCTCGGCCGCCTCTACCGCCGCACCATCGAGATCCGCGACGCCGCCCTGGTGCTCGGTGACCACGCGCCCGCCGACCTCCGGGAGCGAGCCCGGCGGCACGTCGAGGCCCGAGGGCTCACCGGAGCCCGGGCCACCGTCGCCGCCGAAGCCTGCTGGCTCCTCGCTGCACGCCGCGCCAAACTGCGCGGCGAGGCCCCGCAGGCGAGCCGTGACCACCCACCGGTCGAAGGCGGCCGGGACCTGCTCGGGGAGATCTCCGTGCTCACCCGCCTGTCCGACGCCTACCACTCCGATCTCGCCCACGAATTCGCGGACACCTGCGACCGCCTACCGGAGCCCCAGCCATGAGTACCTTCACCCCACCACCGACCCCCACCTACGCCGAGGCCACCCCCCGGGTGAGAGTGGCCAAAGCGATCACGGATGTCCTGGCGCCGGGCCACCTCGTCATCGGCCTGCTCCTGCTCATCGGATGGCACAGCACGGGGAACCCGGTCGGTGTCGGCTGGGGGCTGTTCGCCGCCTTCTTCTGCGGCGTCATTCCCCTTGTCATCATCCGCCTCGGCGTACGGCGGGGGAAACTCACCGACAAGCACGTACGGGTGCGCAAACAGCGCATCGTCCCCCTCACGGCCACCCTCGTCTCGGTGGTCACCGGCATCGTGCTGCTCGACGTCCTCGGGGCTCCCCGAGAGGTCTTCGCCCTGGTCATCGCCATGCTCGCCGGTCTGGCCAGCGCCCTGGTCGTGACGGTGTGGTGGCAGATCTCGGTGCACAACGCCGTCGCCGGAGGCACGGTGATGATCCTCCTCCTGGCCTACGGGCCCGTGCTTCTCCCCGCGGTCGTGCTGGTCCTCGCCATCGGCTGGTCCCGCCGCGTCCTGAAGGCACACACTCTGCCCCAACTCATCTGCGGAACAGCTCTCGGCGCCGTCGCCGCCACGGTCTTCGCCGTCCTCAGCTGAACCCCGGGGCGAAGCCGGGGGGCCGAGGGCCTACCGGAGAACCGTGGTTGCGAGGGAGGTGGTGCCGGGTGCTCCCGTGTCCTGCCGGGCGGGTCTCGGGAGGTCCAGCCGCGATGATCACGAAGGTGGGCAATGCTCCACCATCTTTCCTTCGGAAGGGTGGAAACGTCAGGGAGTAGGCGTGTGGTTCGTGACCCGTGCCTCGCGGGCGGGGGGTCAGACCTTGTCGCCGGTGTAGGTGTCGGCTTGGGCGCGCCACATCGTGGCGTAGGTGCCGTCCCGGGCGAGGAGAGCTTCGTGGGTCCCTTCTTCGGTGATGGTGCCGCCGTCCAGGACGATGATGCGGTCGGCGGTGCGGGTGGAACCGAGGCGATGGGTGATGAGGATGACGCTCCGGCCCTTCGCGAGGGCTTGGATGCGCCGGTAGACGGCTTCCTCGGCGAGGGGGTCGAGGGCGGAGGTGGGTTCGTCGCAGATCAGGATGGGGGCGTCTCGGTAGAAGGCGCGGGCGGTGGCGATGCGTTGCCATTGGCCGCCGGACAGGTCTCGGCCGCCCCACCAGGAGGGTGCGAGGTTGGTGTTCAGGCCGTCGGGCAGGGAGTCCAGGACGGTGTCCGCCCCGGCGGCTCGTGCGGCGGTGAGGATGTCGGTTTCCTTGCCGGTCTCCTGGCCCAGGACGATGTTCTCCCGTGCGGTGACGGGCCAGCGCGCGAAGTGCTGGGGAAGCATCGCCAGGCGGCGCCACAGCTGTTCGGGGTCGGTGCGGGAGATGTCGGTGGTGTCCCAGGTGACGGTGCCGGTGGTGGGGGTGTAGAGGCCGGCGAGGAGTTTGGCGAGGGTGGATTTGCCCGAGCCGTTGGCGCCGACGATGGCCAGGACCTCCCCGCGGCGGACCCGCACGGTGACGTTCTGGAGGGCCGGGAGCTCGCTGCCGGGGTAGTGGAAGGTGACGTTCCGAGCTTCGATCACCTGCGGGTCGGCGGGCACCGGTCGGGGGTGTTCGGGCAGGTGGGTGCGGGTGGTGGTATCGGTGAGGAAGGCGTCCCAGTCGGCCATGTACAGGCCGGTCTTGTAGGTGGTGTTCACGCCCTGGACCAGCCCGGCAAGGAGGCGGGAGCTGAGCTGCACCGCGATGAAGGCGGTGCCGGCGGCGGCCGGGGCGATGCGCCCGGTGGCGGCCAGCCACAGCAGGGCGGCGTAGACGCCGACCGTGGCGCAGCCGGCGACGGCGTCACCGACCAGCTGGTGGCGGGCGGTGGTGCGACCCACCTCGGCGGCGGCGTCCTCCAGGCGGGCGGCGACGGTGCGGAAGCGGCCCAGCAGCCAGGGCCGCAGGGTGTAGGCCCGCACCTCCAGGGCGTGGTCCCGGCTGGAGGTCTCGAAGATCACGCTGTGGCGCAGACGGCGGTCGGCCAGGGTGTGCCGGTCGGCCAGGTAGGCGGCGCGGGCCGCGCGCACGGCGGCGAAGCCGCGGGGGAGAACGGCCATCAGCAGCAGCGGCAGCAGCACCGGGTGGAGGTGGGCCAGGATGCCGGCTGCCGCGGCGATGGACAGTACCGCGCCGGTCACCGAGGTCAGGGCCTCGATCATCTGGTGGGCATCCTTGGCCGCGCGGGAGGCGGCTTCGGACTGGTCGGACCAGGCCGGGTCGTCGTAGGCGGCCAGCGGTACCCGGGTGGTGGCCTCCAGGTAACGGGCCTCGGCGATGCCGTCCACCCGGGGGCCGATGCGGGCGGTGGTGGCCACGGTGAGCGCGGAGACCAGGGAACGGGCGCAGGCGGCGACGGTGACCAGGATCAGCGCGGGCAGCGCCTCGCCGATCCGCTCGGGGGTGGCCCCGCTCGCCAGCAGGGGGGTCAGGGCGCTGGTGGTGGCGTACAGGCCGATCGCGGTGACCGCGGCGGTGATCAGTTGGAGCAGACAGGTCAGCAGCACCACGCGCGGCGCCGCCTGCCAGGCCAACCGGACGGCGATACCGGACAGGCGCGGCAGGCGGCGGGCGATGGTGAACCAGGAGACGTTCAGCGCGTCATCATGGCGCTCCGCGCTGACGGTGTAGCGGGGTAGAGGTGCGGTCGGTGATTTGCGGTGGAAGAGGCGTCGGCGGGGCGCGGCATCGGGGCGGGGTGCTGTCGAGCTCGTCACGTCTGCGCCAACGATTCACCCGAACGGGTGTCACGCTGTCGGGCCCCGCCGGAGGGTGGCGAACGCAAGTCCTATTCGTGGTGGCGCGTCGGGGCGATGATCAATGCCGAAGCACGTAGGGCCACAGCCGATCGCCCGTCCCTGGCCGATCACTTCTTCGGCTGAGCTTGTTCCGCTTTGACGGACACCATCGGTGTGGTGGTCAGGCCGCGAGGGCGGCCTCGTACTCGGCGGGTGTGCGGTAGCCGAGGCGGCTGTGCAGCCTCCGCAAGTTGTACCAGCTCTCGATCCACTCGAATATCTCGGTGCGGGCAGCAGCCCGGCTCGGCCATGTGCGGGTGTCGCCCAGTTCGTTCTTCAAGGTGGAGAAGAAGGACTCGGCCAGCGCGTTGTCCCAGCACTGCCCGGTGCGGCCGACCGAGAGCCGGATGTCGAACTCCGAGGCCAACATGGCGAATTCGCGGCTGGTGTACTGGGTGAGTTCAACCGGTCGTTGCAACACCGGGCTGCTGTAGCGAGCGTACCTGTTCCTCGAAGATCTCGGCCGGTGTCCGCCAACCGAGGACCTTGCGGGGCCGGTTGTTGATTGCCGTGGCGACCGCTTCGAGGTCCTCGGCGGACCATCGGGACAGGTCGGTCCCCTTCGGGAAGTACTGACGCAGCAGCCCGTTGGTGTTCTCATTCGTCGGTCGTTGCCAGGGCGAGTGCGGATCGGCGAAGAACACCTTCGTCCCGGTATCGAGAGCGAACCGGGCATGGCCGGAGAGTTCCTTCCCCCGGTCCCAGGTGAGGGTCTTGCGTAGCTGCCCTGGCAGCTACGTCATCGACGCCGTGAGTGCGGCGTTCATCGCGATTGCGCCATAGCCCCCGAGCGAGGTGCCGTTCTTCACCGGCGGGTTTTCGCCCCAGCCTTCGAGCCGAGGCAGGTGCACCAGGAGCGTGGAGCGGCTGCTGCGCTCGACAAGCGTGCCGATCGCGGAGCGGCCCGTCCCGATGATCAAGTCACCTTCCCAGTGTCCGGGGACCGCGCGGTCCCCAGCCTCGGCGGGGCGTTCACTGAGGACGACGTCCGTGGTGACATGCCCTTGCGGCTTGTTCTGCGACCGCGCACGGGGAGCCCGTAGTGCCCGGCCGGTACGCAGACACGTGACCAGCTCCCGCTTAAGCGCACCACGACCCTCGATGAACAGCGCCTGGTAGATCGCTTCATGGCTGATGCGCATGGACTCATCATCGGGGAAGTCGACATGCAGCCGACGCGAGATCTGCTCCGGACTCCATGCCGTCGCCCATCTTCTGTCCTGCCGGTGCGGCTTGTTCAGCCCCTTCCACGCGGGCGTCTTGGGCCCGGTGACGATCGTGCCGTCGAGACGACGGACACTGCCGGCGAGCCGTTCCTGTACGTACTCACGCAACCTGTCGTTGCCTGCGAGCTTGGCTGCCTTCGGGCGCTTCGCGGCCTGCTGCGCCTTCCACTGAGCGACCGTGGCCCGGTACTCCTGCTTCCCGCTGCGGGTGGCGGCATTGCGGCGCAACTCGCGCGAGATCGTCCCCGGGTCACGTCCAATCGCGCGGGCGATCTCTCGCACGCCCTTGTCCTGGGCGCGCAGAATCGCGATCTCCTCACGCTCCTCGAAGCTCAGGTAGCGGCCGGTGGGCTCGGCCAAAGCGATCGGCGGCATGCCGCCAGCGTGACGGAACCACCGAGAACCGACCGGCCACGACACTCCAATCGCCAGCGATGCCTCAGCCGTCGTGACGCCCGTGGCGATCAGCCGCCAAAACTGCCGCTGCACCACCCGCGACGGATCAGGCCGGCCAGGCGAGCGCATCGCCGGCCTCAGCGCCCGGTCAGCACGCCACTGCCGCCGAAGCCCCTCGGGCGCATCGCCGGTCTTCCTGCCCCAGTCCCCCGTAGCGATCTTGAACACCTCCCAAATCAAGGTGTTGCGACGACCGATTGAATCCGCCCTGGCAGCCGCGATCCGAGTGGAAGATCACCGGACCGGCCGGGCGGCGGGTGCGGCAGGCGGCTCGCAGTGCGTCCGCGACCAGCTCGGTTCGCAGGTGGTCGGCGGTGGCCCAGCCCACGACGCGGCGGGAGGCGATGTCGATGACGGTGGCCAGGTAGAGCCGGCCCTCGTCGGTGGCGATGTAGGTGATATCGCCACACCATCGGGTGTCGATCGCTTCGGGGTCGGGCTGGAAGTCGCGGAGGACCAGGTCGGGACGGTTGGCCGCGTGCGGGTCGGGGATCGTGGTGCGATGCCGTCGCTTGCGATGCCGCCCCGCCAGGCCGGCCCGGCGCATCAGCCTCGCGACTCTTCGACGGCCGCACTCCTCACCCCGACGTTTGAGGACCGCGTGGACACGTGGGGCCCCATAGGTGCCCCGAGACTGCTCGTGCACGGCGGTGATCTGCTCGGTCAGCTCAGCATCGCGCACCGCACGGGGACCAGGGTTGTCGGTGCGGCGGGCGTAGAAGGCGGCTCGGGAGACCTTGAGCAGTTCACACGCCCGTTTGACGTTGTGACCTGCGTCTTTCTCCGCCTCGATGAACGGGTGCACCGTCACCGGGTCTCCTTCGCGAAGAAAGCCGTCGCACGCTTGAGGATCTCCACGTCCTCCCGCAGCCTGCGGTTCTCCCGCCTGAGCGCGGCCAGTTCCTCGCGTTCGCTGCTGGTCAGGCCGTCCCGTTCGCCCGCGTCGACCTCGGCCTGCTTCACCCAGTCCCGCACCGCGGTTTCGGTCAGGTCGAAGTCCTTGGCGACCTGACCGACCGAGCGGTCCCCACGCCGGCACAGCTCGACTACCTCGGCCTTGAACTCCGGCGTGAACGAGCGGCGCGGGCGAGGCTTCTTCCCCATGCTCTCCATGATGGACATCATCCTTCCGGGGCCGAAGCCCCAGATCACTGATGTCCGTCAAAGCGAATCAAGCCCAGGCCGTGCGGTTCCAGGAGTGTGGGCCGGCCGGTGCGGTTCAGTGAGGGTCCGGGCCAGTGGCAGAGGGAAGGTCATCGTTGTGGTCTGGAGCGATGCTCCGGTCACACGGGGGACGGGGACGGTACCGCTCTGGCCACGGCGCTCTTCGGCCCTCCGGGCCGATCGGACCGGCCGGAGACAGACGCCGACGCGGTCCGGGCCGCGATTCCCCACGCGACCCGCTGCGGCATCGAGGTCCGTCCCCGGGTTGCGCTGGGGTCAGGGGGTCAGGGACCGTTCGGCGATGTGGTCCAGGCGTTCGGCGAACACCTTCTCGGCGTCCGGGGTGATGGTGCGCAGGGCGACCATGCTCGTGAGGATGACGTCGCAGAGTTCTTTCTCCACGTCCTGCCAGGTGTGGCTGGCGCCTTTGCGTGGGTTGGAGCGGCTCACCCCGTGGATCGCTTCGGCGACTTCACCGGCTTCCTCGCTGATTTTGAGTACGCGCAGCAGCCGGGCGACCTCGGGTGTGGTCTCGGTCTCGGTGTCGAGCCATCGCACGAGGCGGTCGATGGTGGGCCAGAGGTGTTCCATGTGGTGGGCTCCGTGGTCGTGGCGGGCGAGGTGTGCCGGCGGGATGCGCCGGAGGTTAGCAGTGACCCGGGCCCGGGTGTGGCTGGTGTGCGGGGAGGTGTTCGGTTCGGTCATGCGGTTTCTGCGGTCGCTGCGGTATCACCGGAGTTCCGTGGACGCGGTGGAGGAAGGGCGTCGCGGATCCGTTCGGCTGCTCGCAGGGGTGTGAGAGTGCTGGTGTCGAGTGTGAGGACGGCTACGCCCATGCTTCGGAGTGTGCGCGCGGCCTGTCGGTAGAGGTCGACCTCGCGGGCGGGGATGTCAGGGTCATGCTCGAATCGGTGGTGTGCTCCGCGAGCGCGCAGGCGATGGGTGATGACGGCCGGTTCGGCGGTGAGGATGACGGCGAGGTCGGGCAGGGTGATGTCGGCGTTCAGGTTGAGCAGAAAGGGCTCGGGAACATCGTCGAGGCGTTGTACGACAAGGGTTGATGCGAGGTATCGGTCGCAGAGCACGGTGTCGCCGAGGTCGAGGTGTGGTCGTAGCTCGTGCCGGATGTGGTCGTACCGGTCGGCGGCGACGAGACAGGCGAGGGCGTGCCCGTGCACGTGGTCGGCGTTGGCACGGGTGAACCGGCCGATGGGCCGGGCCGAGGGTTCGGCTGTGGCATGCACACTCTCGCCCCGCTCGCGCAGCAGGCCGGCGAGAGTGGCGAGTGTGGTGGACTTCCCGATCCCGCCGGGGCCGTCAAGCGTGATGAAGCGTCCGGGGTGCGTCATGCGGCGGTTCCCATCCGGTTCCGGGCGTGCTGCGTGCGGGTGATGGTGGCCAGGTGACGGCGCAGATCGGGCAGAGGGACAGCACCGAACTGGACGCCGACGGAGAAGTTGAATTCGTCGCGCTGCCGCATGGACTCGTCGGCGCCCTGCCCGGTGAGGTCGATGTCGGAGTAGGCGAGCAGTTCGTCGGGGTTATGGCCGGCCTTGATGAGTTGCTGCCAGATCGGTGTTCCGGGATAGGGGCGGAACTCGAACACCGAGGCGCGGAAGTTGCCGGGCAAGGTATCGGCGAGGGCCCAGAGGGTGTGGATGTGCCGTACGGTGTCGGCGAGGTCGTCGGCTTGCTCGCCCGGGTAGCCGAGGATGAAGTAGCCCTTGACGTTGATACCGCGCTGCATCAGCCGGTGGGCGACCGATGTGGTCATGGCTGCGGTGATGCGCTTGTCCATGGCGGCGAGGATGCGGTCGCTTCCGGATTCGATTCCGAGCGCGACCTCGCGCAGGCCGTTGTGGGCGAGGGTGTCGAGCAGGGCGTTGTCGGCGCGGTGAAGGACGTTGATACGTCCGGTCGCGTCCCAGACGAAGCGGTCGCCGATGCGGTGCGCGGTGAAAGCTTCCATGGCGGGGCGGATGACGCGCGCTGCACCGAGGAACAGATCATCGACGAACCGGAAGGCTGTGGCGCCGTGCTTTGCGTGGAGGGTTTCCAACTCGGCGATGATGCCTTCGGGTGAGCGGGTACGGATCTTGATATCGGGGTTGGCGGAGACGGCGGCTCCGCAGAATCCGCAGTCATACGGGCAACCGCGTGACCCGACGATGTTCGCCTCGATGCGGCCGTCATCGGCCGCGTAAGGGTCTTGAGAAAGGAACACGCGGTCGACCAGCGGCAGGGCGTCGATGTCGGGGGCGAGATAGCGGTTGGTGTCGCTTCGGGCGATGCCCATCGCGGTGGTGCCGAGGAGCCGGTCGCGCCACATCACGCCGGGTAACTCGGCCCGACGGCCAGCGTCATGGAGCAGGGCGGCGACACGGGTTTCGCCCTCGCCGAGGACCAACGCCTTCAGACGGCTCATGCGGGGATCGGCAAGCACGCGCTGCGGCATTGCTTTGGCGTGGTGTCCCCCGACCATGAGCGCGATTTCATCGGTGAGGCCGTCGGCGATCCGGGCCGACAGTTCATAGGTGGGAGCGAGCAGGTTCATGCCGACCCAACGGGGGCGAGCGGAGTTGACGAGCTCAATGGTTCGGGTGATGCCGAGCCCGTGCGCTTCGGCGTCGAGGACGCCGACGTTGAAGCCTTCCTGCTTCGCGTAGGTGGCGATGTAGGCCATGCCGAGGACGGGCAGTGTGTAGTCGTTGACACGGGGACGCCGGGTGTAATCGCGTAAGGGCGCGTTGACGAACAGGGCATCGAGAGGGCGAGTCGGATCGGCTCCGGCGAGGAGGTCAGCCGGGCGGGATGTTGTGTGTTGTCCGGGCATGGTTTCCCCAGGTGAGTGTGAACAGGGTCAGGGTGTGCAGTCGGTTGCGGTCGTTGTCGGCCCAACGGCGCCATTGCGCGGCGAACGCCCGATCCCCCTCGGGGAGAGTCAGATCGGGAGCGGCACGGTGAGCCCAGGTCCGCACGGCGAGGTCGCCGTGCGGGTAGACGGAGAAGTCGCCGGTGTAGTCGGCGGCGGCAGCCGAAGCGGTCCATGGGCCAATGCGCTCGACTTCTTCGAGGACCTTGACGAGGTCGTCGGCCGGGAGCTGCTCCCACTCCTCGTGTCGCAGCATGTAGGCAGAGGCGGCGGCGCGCAGTGCGGTGCGGTGAAACTTGGTGCCGGTGGTGGCGAATGCTTCATCGGTCAGGGCGAGCACGGTCACGGGATCAGGGGCCAGGGACAGAGCTCCCGCGGGGGTCCGGAGCGTGCGGCCGTGGGTGGCGCACCAGCGGCGGTACACCTTCCGGGCCTGCTCGGCACGCACGACCTGCCGCAGAATTGCGGTGGTGATCGCGTCCCACAGCCAGGGATTGGGCACACGGGCGACGGTGTCGAGCGTGGCGAGTTCGGTGATGAGCGGTCCTGCTCCGGGGTGTTTCGGTAGGTCGGCAGCGAAAGCGCAACCGATCGGGGGTGCTTCGGTGGTGACGTGGGTGAGCGGAGCGCGGTGCAGTTGGACGCCGGCGCAGGTGATGAGCCAGGGCTCCCCCTGGTGCAGGACGATGCGCGCGGGCGGCTGCTCGGCATCGGTGATCCATGCGGGGTGGTCGGTGGTGAAAGCGATGGGATTCATGTCCTCAGTCCAGCCGATAGGTACGCCGTGGGCCCGTTCATGGTGCCGGTTTCGGAGCGGACGTGTGGAGTGGTTGGCGTGGTTCGATCCGTTTGGCGTGTGACTGGGAGCGAGTTCGGTGATATGCCGTGAATATGTTCGTCACGGCCTTTTCAGCGGGGGAGTTCCCGGACTTTCTTCGAACGTCGCCCCTCCTGCGTAAGAGACCGGAGGTCGATCGAGGACGGGGGTCTCAGAGGTAGCCCCCCGGGGTGGTCAGGTGCGTCAGCAGGGCGCGCAGCACGACCGGGTGGGTGTGGACCTCTCCGTCGTGGCGCCGGATCCAGCGCGGGGGGTGTCCCGGCCAGCTGTCCCCGGGCGGCCGGAGAGTGAGGGGAGTGCAGGCCGGCAGGTAACTTCCCGCCGGCCACCCCGGCTCACCGGAGCCCCGGGGCACCGGCCAAATCCACACCTCTCCCACCGCGGCGATCCAACCCAACCGCACGCGGGGACGCTCCTCGAAGTAGCTCAGCGCGCGTATGCCGAGCGCGGTCGGCATGACCACCGCGTCCCAGTCGGGGGGCAAGTGGACGGTGATCGAGACCGGTACCGGCCGGGGCACGGACCGTCGGGAGAGGTGAAGGGAACCGGACCGTGGCCGGAGAGGGCTGGGCATGGAGCACTCGCAGAGCAGATCGGGTGACGGAGGAGCCGAGCCATAGGACGGGATAAGGGGTCCTAAGGTCCGTTCGTCTCGGTGAACAGCCGGTCAAGGACTGCTTCGACCGATGGTGAGGCGTCTTTGTCGTCCTCCCACCGCGCCATGACTTCGGTCGTGGCATGTGCCAGGGCCGAAGGCAGGCCGGCGTCACGAAGGGTGCCTGCCACTTCGTCGAGCTCGGGATGCCAACGCCAGGCGCGGGCGGCGAGGGTCGGGAAGTAGCCGGGGTCCGCCAGGGTGTCGGCGCCCATTAGCCGTGCTTCCCGCAGGAGTTCGTCTCCTACGCCGTGTGACCGGGCGAGGGCGTGGGAAACCGCCGCGAGGACTCGGCTGCTGCGCTGATGGGCGACGAAGGCCATCTTCAACGCCGCCGCGCTTCCGGACACGACCGTGGTCTCGACCCGGGTCCCGGCGAAGGCCGTGGCCAGCAGCTCCGCCGCTCGTTGGGCGGGGGCATCGGCGGAAAGGTAGAGGTGGGCGACCCGATGCCGGTGGGAGTCGGGGCCGAAGATGCAGGCGTCCACGACGGAGGCGGGTGTCAGCCGAGCGGCTATCCGGGCTACGTGGGCCGGACCGAGGGCGTTGGCCTCGATGAACAGTCCTTCGTATCCCGTCTCCGCCACACGGTCGGCCACCTCGTCGGCGACCTGGGTGGGACAGACCGACAGCACGAGATCGCTGACGTCCAAGGCGTCCGTCAGGGAGGGGGTGGCTTCGAACCCGGCCTGCTCGGCCCTTCTGCGGGTCGCCTCGCTTCTTCCACGGGGAACCCATAGGACGCGGGTGCCCGTCTTGCGGGCCTCGGCACCGATGGCCGTGCCCATGGTGCCCGGATGCAACAGGGTGATCGTGACCATCAGGAGGCTTCCGGGAGGGCTCGGGTGAGGCGGTGGGCAGTGATCGCCTCGCTCATCCCGATGGCGGCGGGGGAGGTTGCTGCCGGGCTGGCCTCGATGCGCCGGGCCATGAGGTCCAGGCCTCTGTTCACACTCTCGATCCGGCGACGATGGGCCAGCCCCAGGACCACGTGCACCTGGTCTGCGGCGCCGTCAAGATCGCCCCGGCCCAGGCGGGCGCGTGCCAGATCCAGGCGTGCAAGACTGAGTTCCCCGAGACGTCGTTCCTCCGGCGGTGGTTCCTCGTAGAGGCGGACGGCCTCCTCCGCCTGTTGCTCGGCGCGGCGCAAGGAGGGGTCGTCACCCAGCCACAGCATGGCGCTGCTGGCGCAGTACAACTCTTTCGCCCGAGGGAAGGCGATCATGCCGCCCGGGTCGTCATCAGTGGCGATCTCACGTAGTTCCTCGGCGCGGTGCATGGCCGCGAGCGCCTCGCTCCGCATTCCCATCTGGCCGTAGGCGCGGGCCGCGAGGCTTTCCAGACGAACGTGGCTGGTGCCGCGTTCGGGTGTGAAGTCCCGACCGGCCTCGGCGAGCCGTACGGCATCCCGGGGGCGTCCCGCCCAGTAGGCCATGAGTGATTGCAGCCCTCGCAGCCAGGCCCGGAGTCCGTTGTGACCGGCCAGTTCGGCACAAAGGAAGCCCACCCGGGCCTGGGTCTCACCGGCGTCGTACCGACTCAGGTCGAAGCTGGCGTTGGCCAGGATCCCGCACAGGTACCCCGCCATCAGGTACAGCTCCCTCGTGTATTGGGGTGGCTGACGTCCCTCCAACAGCTCAAAAGCGCGATCCCGCAGGGCGGTGACCTCGTGGAAGATCGGCTCGACGGGGCGGTTCGGGTAGGAGGTCACGATGCGTCGGATATCGGCTTCCAACTGCTCCAGGGTGTGGGGGCCGACGTTGGTCTGCTCGACACCGGCCGCCCAGGTGGCCGATTCCCGGGCAGCCCGACTCACCACATCGTCCTGCTGCTGCACGTGGGACGGGAGGACCGAGGGCGTCTCCTCCTGCGAGGCCACCTCCTTGGCCGGCGCCTCGGCCAGGCGGAAGATGCGGTCGATCGACATGGTGAACAGGTATTCCAGAATGCGACGGGCCGCCCCGCGCGGCAGGCCCCGCAACTCACCGGCCATCCAGCGCCGGAACTGCCTCTCGCTGACCGTGGCCGTGCGCAGGTTCGTGGGGCCCTGGAGGGTGGCCAAATGCCTGGCCGTCTTCTCGTATTCCCGAAGGAAGACGTGGTAGTCGGTCCACCCACGTTCTTTTAGCAGGGCGGGGAAAACGGTTGTCTGCGGCATCGGAAGGCTCCCTGAACGTGCGGCGGGGCGACCTCCACCGTAGAGGGAGCGACCTCCGACGGGGAGTGGAACGAGAGCCGTTCACCCCTGGCGACCCGAAAAGACCGCGTGCCGACCCACTGTGTCCAAAGACGTCCTTGACACGTCATGGAAGCGGCCCTTCTGGGTGCCCCATGCTCTAGCCGTCACAGAAATCGCCACGCCGATCACTGTGGGTGTCAAGAGATGGAAGGGGACGGGCTGTCATGACCTCGGACGCCGAAGCAGCCGGGACGGAACGGTGGACCACCGGATTCCTCCTGGCCGCCCCGTCCCATCTCATCCTGCGGAAACCACCGGGAGGAGGTGGGCGTCGCGTGGCTCTTCGCCCATCAGTGGTCACACCGATCCGGCCCGAGAGGGGGGCTCTTCGCCGGACCCCGAGCGCGGCCGTTCACCTGATGGCGATGCGAGGGCGGATCAACGCGCACTCGCTTCCCGGGCCCGTGGTGCTGTACGCCGTGGCCCCGTCCGACCAGCCCTCCCCGGACTTATCGCACGCCGTGACGCGAGGGCCAAGACGCCCTCCGATCGCCGGGACCTTTCACGACCCGTCGGCGGCTATCGCCCCGGAGGAGCGACCGGGCTGGCAGCGGGTACGGGCTGCCATTGCCGCCGGGTACGCCACCGGCGTGGTGGCCTTCGACCGGATGGCCATCAGCCCCGATGACGACCTCTACCTGGAAGAACTGGAATGGCTGGGTGCCCGGTACGCCTTCCTGCATCTGCTGCGGGACGAGACGGAGGCCCGGTGAGCGCCCTTTCGGTGGCCGCGCGGTGCGTGGAGTGCGGGAGCGATGTACCGGCGGCCGAACTGGAACCGCGCACGGTGGCGGGCGCGGCTGGCCCGTCCTCTGCTGGTGAGTCCGGAGACTCCCGCAGCGTGTAACGCCCTCGACCCAGCCGTGTGTACCGCCTCATGAACAGGTCGTCGGGGGAGTGTCCACCCCGCCCGGGCCCCCGGGCCACCCGCCGGGGATCGTCACCCCGGGTTCCTCCCCCGATGGCCGCACCACCCCAACCCACCCACACCGAGGATGTCCATGTCCCTGCCGGTCGTTGCAGCGATCCTGCTCGCTCTGACGCTGCTCGCCACTCTCACCTACGTAGCCATGCTGAGATCTCAACGGCGACACCTGGCCGGGGAGGTGAGGGAAAGTCGCGCTGCCTGTCGGGAGCGCGACCGCGCGTTACAGGAGTGGATCGCCGACCTCTCCGATACCGAGCGCGGGAATCCGAGTCGGACCGAAGACCATGGTCGGGTCGGACGACGCTTCGCTGAACTGCTCGCCGATGCCAACCGGGTTGTGACCCGGCGCATGGCCGCAGAGCGGGCCGCCACCGAGGACATCGCCAGGCAATTGCTCGTCGATCTGGCTCGCAGGCTGCGGGGTATGAGCGGGGAGCAGCAGAACCGCATCCTGGAGGCGATGCGGCGCCACGACCACCCCGATGTGGTGGCTGATCTGATGGAGTTCGACCATCGGGGGCAGCAGGTACTGCGGCAGGTGGCCAACCTGTTGGTGCTGGCAGGGGCGTGGCCGGGTCGTACCCATGAGAACACCCCGGTGGTGGATGTGGTTCGCGGCGCGTTCTCACGGATCGAGGGATACCTGCGTGTTCGGGTGGTGCGCTCGGAGGACCAGAGGGCGGTAACCGGCCGGGTGGTCGAACCCCTGGTGATGGTGCTCGCCGAACTGCTGGACAACGCCACCCGGTACTCCCATCCGGACACCGAGGTCCGTGTGGCGGTGGAGATCACCCAGCACGGCATCGCGATCGTGGTCGAGGACGCGGGCATCGGCCTGACGGCCACCGACCGCGGCCGCATAGCCCGGCTGATGCGTGAGCCGATCGGCGTCACCGAACTCGGCACCCCGCCGAAGCTGGGCCTGGCCACCTGCGCGCTGCTGGCCCACCGCTACGGTTTCCGGGTTTCGGTGGATGCCGAATCCGTTTTCGGTGGGGTTCGGGCGGTGGTGCTGGTACCCGGCCCCCTGCTCGTTGCCCCGTCCTCCCCTCATGAGGCCGGTGCGTCCACATCGGATCGCGCCGGCCCCGACGCGAAGCC
>NZ_VKHS01000329.1 GCF_014141525.1 Streptomyces calidiresistens | reverse complement strand
CACCCCGCCCCGCCGGAACCGTTCCCGGCGCCACTCCTCGGCGACCCCACCGAGCCCCGCTCCACTCCCGACAGAGACCCCGAGAGAGACCCCGAGAGAGATCCCGAGAGAGAACGAGGAAGATGAACCACGATCTGCGCGGCCTCCCCGCCGGCACCGGCTCGCCCCGCTCCATCCGACCCGGGCGCCGAACCGTCCTCGCCGTCGGTGGCGCGACCGCCGCGGCCCTCGCGCTGCCCGGCTGCGGGGGCTCGAACGACACCGCTCGGCCCGCCGACGGAGGAGACGACGGGAAGCCCCGCCCCGGCGGCAGACTGCGCGCCGCCTTCGCCGGGGGCGGGGCCAACGAAACCCTCGACCCCCACCTGACCAATCTCTTCGCCGACGCCGCCCGGGCCAAGACGCTCTTCGACAAGCTCGCCGACTTCGGCTCCGACATGTCCCCCAGCCCCCGCCTCGCCGAGGGCTGGGAGAGCAACGAGGGGCTGGACCTGTGGACCATCACCCTCCGCGAGGCCCACTGGCACGACGGAACCCCCGTCACCGCCGAGGACGTGTTGTACAGCTACCGGCGCATCGCCGATCCCGACGCCGCCTTCCGGGCCCGCTCCTCCCTGGAACCCATCGACCTCGAGGACAGCCGGGCGGTGGACGAACGGACCGTGGAGTTCCGACTCAAGCGCCCCTACGCCGAGTTCCCCAACGTCCTCGCCGCCTTCGGGGCGTACATCGTCCCCGCCGGTGCCGACGACTTCACCGAACCGGTGGGCTCCGGACCCTTCCGGTTCGTCTCCTTCACCCCCGGTCGCTCCCTGCTCGTGGAACGCTTCGAGGACTACTGGGAGGGCGCCCCCCACCTGGAGGAGCTGGAGATCGTCGTGGCCGACGAGGAGTCGGCGCGGATCAACGCCCTTCTCGGCGGGCAGGTGGAGTACGCCCACGAACTCGACCCCGCCACCACCCGCGCCCACCGGGACGGCGACCGGGTCCGGATCGTGAGTCTGCCCAACAGCGCCATGCAGGGATTCGTCCTGAAGACGGACCGTGCCCCCTTCGACGACCCCCGGGTGCGGGAGGCGTTCTTCCTCATCCCGGACCGGCGGGAACTGATCGACGGCGCCCTCTCCGGCGCGGGGGAGATCGGCAACGACCTCTTCGGCAAGGGGTACCTGTACTACGCCGATGGCATCCCGCAGCGCGAACGGGACGTCGAGCGCGCCACCGAGTTGCTGCGCGAGGCCGGGTACGGCGACGGACTGACCGTCACCCTCGACACCTCGCCCGTGGCCACCGGCTTCGTCGAGGCCGCGGAGATCTTCCGGGAACAGGCCGCGGCGGCGGGGGTGACCGTCGAGGTGCGGATCGGCAACGCCGACACCTACTGGAGCGACACCCTGGACTCCGGTGTCATGTCCTCCACCCGCTCCGGTTCGATGCCCATCGAGTCGCACGTCGCCCAGCGACTGCTCACCGATTCCCCCACCAACGCCACCCAATGGCGTCACGAGGACTTCGACGACCTCTACCAGCAGGCCCAGTCCACCCGGGACGAGACCGAGCGGACCGCGCTGTACGAGCGGATGCAGCGCCGCCTGCACGCCGAGGGCGGCTTCCTGATCTGGGGCTTCGCCGACTGGATCGTGGCCACCGCACCGAACGTGCGCGGTGTCTCCGAGGATGCCCCCGCCAACACCCTCGACTGGGCCCGCTTCGACCGGGTGTGGATGGCGTGAGCGATCGCCGCGCGTGGGTGCGGCGCCGGCTGCTCCTGGGTGTGCTGCAGATCGCCGGGTTGCTGCTGCTGGTCTTCGCGCTCACCGAGGCGCTCCCCGGCGACGCGGCCGTCGCGTTCGCCGGGGACCAACCCGACCCCGAACGCATCGAGCGGGTACGGGAGCTCATGGGGTTGGACCGCCCCGCGGGCGAGCGTTTCGCGGAGTGGGTGGGCGGCCTCCTGCGGGGCGACCCCGGCGTCTCCCTGGTGACCGGTCGCCCGGTCACCGAGTACCTGGCGGCCGGGTTCGGCCCGACCCTGCTCCTGGCAGGCGTCACCCTGGTGATCCTGGTTCCCCTGGCGGTCGGGCTCGGTGTGCTCGCCGCCCGCCGCGAGGGCGGCCCGGTCGACCGATTGATCAGCACCGTCACCCTCGGCCTGTACGCGGTGCCCGAGTTCGCCCTCGGCGTGCTGCTGACCGTGGTGTTCGCGCTGTGGCTCGGTTGGCTTCCGCCCACCGCCATCGGGTACGGGACCGACCCGCTGGTCACCCCCCTCGTGCTGGTCCTCCCGGTGATGGTGTTGCTGGCCCGGCCGGTGTGCTCGATCAGTCGGTTGGTGCGGGCGGGCATGATCGAGGCCATGGCCTCCGGCCACGTGGCGCAGGCCCGCCGGTACGGCGTCTCCGCCGTCCGTGTCCGCTGGACCCACGCGCTGCCGCACGCCGCCGCCCCGGCGGCTCAGCAGGTGGCGCGCACCGCCGACTGGCTGCTGGGCGGGGTCATCGTGGTGGAGACCCTGTTCGTGGTTCCCGGACTGGGCACCGTCCTGATGGACGCGGTGGCCGCCCGGGACATCCCCGTCATCCAGGGCCTGGCCGTGCTCTTCGGGACCGTGACCGTTCTGCTCAACCTGGGCGCCGACCTGGTGGCGCACCGCTTCGCCCCGAGGCTGGAGGTGGCCGCGTGAAGACCTCCCCGCCCGGGCTCCGGCCGGCGCCGGCCCGCCGTTCCCGGGGGCAGGCGGTGCTGGGCGGCGCGCTGATCGCGGTGCCCCTCCTGCTGGCTCTCCTCGGTCCCTGGTTCGTGGGCGAACCGGGGCCGCGGGGGGTCTCCTTCACCCTCGGGGACGGTCACCGGTTGGGCACCGACTTCATCGGCCGCGACGTGTGGCGGCAGGTGCTGCTCGGCGGGCGTTCGGTGGTGGTGACCGCGCTGGTGGCCACGGCGCTGGCCTATGTGATCGCGCTGCCGATCGGTCTGGCGGCCGCCCTCACCCACCGGCCGTGGGTGGAGGAGGGCCTGATGCGCCCCTGGGACGTCCTGTTGGCGATCCCCTCCCTGTTGTTGCTGCTCATCGTCGCCACCCTCTTCTCGCCGGGGCCGGCCGGCCTGGCGCTCATCGTGGCCCTGATCAACGTCCCCGACGCCCTGCGCATCGCCCGTGCCTGCGCGGCCGACGCCGCCTCCCGGCCGGCGGTGGAGGCGATGCGCATGCAGGGCGAGAGCTGGTGGCGGATGGCGGTCGGCTACGTCGGGCGTTCCATCACACGCGTGCTGACCGCCGATGCCGGGGTCAGGCTGACCGGTGCGCTGTACCTGGTGGCCACCGCGGCTTTCCTCGGTGTGGGGATCACCCCCGACGCCGCGGACTGGGCGGTCATGGTGGACCGCAACCGCACGGGCCTGTTCATCCAACCGTGGGCCGTGGTGGTCCCGGCGCTGCTCATCGTGGCGCTCACCACCGGTACCAATCTCCTGTTCGACGCCGCGTTGGCGCGCAGGGCCGTTCGGAAGGGAGGACCCCGATGACCCGGCCCGTGGCACGGGTGGAGGACCTGCGGGTCGCGGTGGGGGATCGAGTGTTGGTGGACGGGGTCTCCCTGACCGTGCACGCCGGCCGGTGCACCGCGCTGGTGGGCCCCTCGGGCAGTGGCAAGAGCACCACCGCCCTGGCGTTGCTGGGGGAGTACCCGGCCGGTGCCCGGGTGGACGGGACCGTGGTGGTCGAGGGTCGTGCCGCCTACATCCCCCAGAACCCCGCCGCCGCGCTCAACCCCGCCCGGCGTTCCGGCGCGCTGCTGAACGACATCGCCCGGCTCGCCGGCGGAACCCGCGCCGAGCGGGCGGCACGGGTCCGCGATGCGCTGCGCGCGGCCCGCCTCCCCGACCCCGACCGGGTGGCCCGCCGCTTTCCCCACCAACTCTCGGGCGGACAGCAACAACGAGTGGTGCTCGCCCAGGCCCTGCTCGCCGGGGCGCCGGTACTGATCGCGGACGAACCCACCACGGGACAGGACCCGCTGACCACCCGCCGGGTGGTGGAGGAGTTGCGCGCGGTGCTCGACCGGGGCATCGGCGTGCTCCTGCTCAGCCACGACGCCGATGTGGTGGGTGAGTTGGCCGATCAGGTCGTGATCCTGCGCGGGGGCGGGGTCGCGCGAAGCGGGCCGGTGCAGCGAGTACCCCCCGTTGCCGGTGCCCCCGGGGACGCCGCGTCCCCGCCGGATCTCCCGCCCTCACCACCGGCCACCCGGGGGAGGCCCGGGCCGACCGGCACCCGGCCGGAACTCCTGCGGGTCGAGGGACTCACCGCCCACCACGGCCCCCGCCGCGGCCGGACCCCGGTCCTGCGGGACGTCTCCCTGTCCCTGGGCGCGGGGGAGTGCCTGGCGGTGGTGGGGCGTTCGGGGTCGGGAAAGACGACACTCGCCCGCTGCCTGGCAGGTCTGCACCGGAACGCCACGGGGCGCGTCCTGGTGGACGGGGAGCTCCTGCCCCGCAGCGTCCGCGATCGCGGACGGGGCCATCTGGCGGCGGTGCAGTACGTCTTCCAGGATGCCCGTGCCTCCTTCGACGAGTACCGGCCGGTGCTGGAGCAGGTGGCCCGTTCCGCGGTCCGGCTGCGTCGGGTCTCCCCGGCCGGGGCCCGCGCCGAGGCGGTGGAGGTGCTCGCCGGGATGGGGGTGGACGAGGCCACGGCGGCCCGTGTCCCCGACGGGCTCTCCGGGGGCGAACTCCAACGGGCCGCCCTGGCACGTGCCCTGATGGCGCGTCCCCGGGTGCTGGTGTGCGACGAGATCACCTCCGCCCTGGACCCGGTCGCCCGTGACGGGGTCGGCGACCTCCTCGCGCGCTTGGCGAACGACCCCGACCGGGCGGTCTCGCTCGTGCTGGTCACCCATGACCTGCGACTGGCGGTGGGGTTGGCCGATCGTGTCCTGGTGCTCGACGGGGGAGAGGTGGTGGAGAGCGGTCCGACCCGCGTCGTGCTGACCGCCCCCGACCACCCCGTCACCCGGCGATTGCTGGAGGCCCTGCCGGGGCCCGTCGTGCCCGTCCCCGATCCGGCGGGGTGAGGCCGGGGCCGTTCCCGGCCCGCTCGTTCCGGACCCCGGCAGGGCGGGTGAGCCGGGAACGGCGCCCCGGGTCAGTGGGGCAACGGGATCTCGTAGTGGACGGTGGCGAAGCCGGGACCGTGCTCGCCGGTGGCCCTGGCATCGAAGATCTCCTTGGCGACGTCCTCCCAGAACGGCTGTGCCCCGGCGATGTTCACGTTGGTGTGCAGGTACAGGGAGGCGTACTCGCGGACGGCGGCGAATTCCGCGGCCATCTCCACCATGACCCGGGCCAGCCCTCGACGACGGTGTTCGGCCCGCACGTAGACGCGGACCAGTTGGGCGGTGGAGCCGGAGGGATACCGCTCCGCGATCCACCGGGGGTGCGGGGGATGACGCGGCCCCCGGGAGAGGAGGCCGGTGGTTCCGACGACCGTCCGCCCCGGGTCCTCCGTGTCGATCGCCACGAGGAGGAGATGGCGGGGGTCGGTCAGGTAGGTGCCGTCGATGTCGATGACGTCCTCGTGCCAGCCGGGCACGTACCCGTAACCGAACTCGCGGTAAAACGTGTCCAGCATGACGCCGCGGGCGCCGTCGACGTCCTCCGGCTCGGCGGCCCGAACGAGGTATCGACCGACGGTACGGGGGGAGGGCAACTCACTCATGTGCGGTCCGTGGGGGTGGGGGACGGGTTCCGGCGGGGCGAATGCCGAGGCGCCCC
>NZ_VKHS01000328.1 GCF_014141525.1 Streptomyces calidiresistens | reverse complement strand
GTCCGCGGCCTTCCCGGTGGGGGGCGCGGCGTCGGCGGGGCGACCCGGCGGACGCTCCGCCGGGACATCCCCGGTTCCGTGGTCGCGGGCGCTCACCTGGCCGCCTCCATGGCGACGCGCAGGGCCGCGATGCCCCGGGATCCGTACGCCTTGACCGACCCCGCCGATATGCCCAGGGTCCGGGCCACCTCCGCTTCGGACATGTCCGCAAAATAGCGCAGCACGAGCACCTCTCTCTGCCGGCGCTGGAGGCCGCGCATGGCCTTCACCAGTTCCGCACGCTCCAGTTGCTCGTACGCGCCCTCCTCCGCGCTGGCCATGTCCGGCATCGGCTTGGAGAGCAGCTTCAGTCCCAGAATGCGGCGGCGCAGCGCGGACCGGGACAGGTTGACGACCGTCTGCCGGAGGTAGGCGAGGGTCTTCTCCGGGTCCCGGACCCGGCGACGCGCCGAGTGCACCCGGATGAACGCCTCCTGCACCACATCCTCACAGGAGGCCGTGTCGTCCAGCAGCAGCGCGGCGAGGCCGAGCAGTGAGCGGTAGTGCGCCTGGTACGTCTCGGTGAGGTGGTCGACGGTGGTGCCCTCAGCCATCGTCGCGCCCGCGTCTGCGGTCCGCTGCTCCGGCGGGGCGTCGGAGCGCGACGGACGCGCGGTCACGCCCCGCGCCGGCACGGGCGCGATCACGGGGAGCCCCCCGGCGCGCGGACCGGGCAGACCGGGAGGGCGCGTCGGGCGGATGGGGGCGACGAATTCGAGGACCTCTGCCACGACTGTTGGACACGCTCTCCCCCGTGTGGGTTGTACGGTGGGGGCGCGTTTTTCCGTGGGCCACGGGTGGCCACCATCCGTACCGCCTCTTTCCTTCCTGCCCGTGGGCGTCCCGACATCCCCGCGTCGGTACGTCGACTCGTGCCGAAGCGCGTCGAAGCGCTCCCGGGACACGACGGGACGCTCCCCGCGTCGCGATCGGTTCCCATGGCGACACGGGGAGCAGTCATCGTCTCCCGTGGGGCCGACCCGGATCAACCCGTGGTGCCATACAACTTGATCACGGACTGCCGGCCGGTTGACCCGGATCGGTGATCGGCCCGGGTGGCGGCCCCGGAAGGGGCCGGAAGGACATCGAACGGGGCGAACGGGGCCCGGGGCGGCGAGCCCGGGAGGGGCCGCGGGGCGGCGTCTCAGCGGCCGGTGCCGCCGTAGACCACGGCCTCCTCGCTGTCGGAGTCCAACCCGAAGGCGGTGTGCACGGCGCGCACGGCCTCGTTCACGTCGTCCTGGCGGGTCACCACCGAGATCCGGATCTCCGAGGTGGAGATCAGCTCGATGTTCACGCCGGCGTTGGACAGCGCCTCGAAGAAGGTGGCGGTGACGCCCGGGTTGGTCTTCATACCGGCGCCGACCAGCGAGATCTTGGCGATCCGGTCGTCGTAGCGCAGCGAGGCGAAACCGATGTCGGCCTGCTGCCGGTTCAGCGCCTCGATGGCCCGCTTGCCGTCGGTCTCCGGAAGGGTGAAGGAGATGTCGGTCAGCCCGGTGGAGGCGGCCGAGACGTTCTGCACCACCATGTCGATGTTGATCTCGGCGTCGGCGACCGAGCGGAAGATCTTGGCGGCCTCACCCGGCTTGTCGGGGACCCCGACGATCGTGACCTTGGCCTCGGAGGTGTCGTGGGCGACACCCGAGATGAGCGCCTGCTCCATCGGCTCGTCTCCTCGCGGTTCGTTGCTGACCCAGGTACCGGTGAGGCCGGAGAAGGACGACCGGACGTGGATCGGGATGTTGTAGCGGCGGGCGTACTCGACACAGCGGTGCAGCAGCACCTTGGACCCGGAGCTGGCCAGCTCCAGCATCTCGCCGGAGGAGATCCAGTCGATCTTGCGGGCCTTCTTGACCACCCGGGGATCGGCGGTGAACACGCCGTCCACGTCGGTGTAGATCTCGCAGACCTCGGCCTCCAGGGCGGCGGCCAGCGCCACGGCGGTGGTGTCGGAGCCACCGCGCCCCAGGGTGGTGATGTCCTTGCTGTCCTGGGAGACCCCCTGGAAGCCGGCGACGATCGCGATGTTCCCCGCCTCGACGGCGGCGCGGATCCGGCCCGGGGTCACGTCGATGATCCGGGCCTTGTTGTGGACGGAGTCGGTGATCACACCGGCCTGGCTGCCGGTGAAGGACTGCGCCTCGTGCCCCAGCGTTTTGATCGCCATCGCCAACAGGGCCATGGAGATCCGCTCTCCGGCGGTCAGCAGCATGTCGAATTCGCGACCGGTGGCGACCGGGGTCACCTCGTTGGCGAGATCGATCAGCTCGTCCGTCGTGTCACCCATCGCCGAGACCACGACGACCACCTGGTGGCCGTTCTTCTTGGCTTCGACGATTCTCTTGGCGACGCGCTTGATGCCCTCGGCATCGGCAACGGAGGAGCCGCCGTACTTCTGCACGACAAGGCCCACGTGTGCTCGCTCCTCAGGGGGTCGTGTTCCACGGCGCCGGGCGGGCACCGCGGTGGCTCGATTTTACCGAGCGGGACACGGCCGCCACCGGGGCGCCGCATGATGAGACGTCGCCCGGCCGACCGTCCGGGCCGTTCCCGGGCCCGCTCGCCAACAAGCCATGCCCCTTTGTCGAGCGGACACACGAAACGCCGCCGAAACGTGCGGGAGGTCACAGTCCGCACCGCTGCGACCGGCGGTTTCACCGCTCTGTGCCGCCTGTCGGCGACTGCGGGTGACGACACCGCCGGGGGCTGCACCGGTCCCGCCGGCCCCCGCGCGGGAGGGAGGGGAACCGTCCCACCCGCCGCCGGGGAGGCCCTCCGGGTGGCGTCGGGAGGGCACTCCGGGCCCGCGGGGCGGCGTGAGCCGATGCGGTGAAAAGGCGCCCTCGAAGGGCTCCGCCCGGGGGATGGCACGTGCCGTCGCATCCCCTCGAGTGCCCGCCGGTGAAGGGCTCACGCCCCCGGGAACTCCTCGCCCCCGCCGACAACCCGGATCCCGTCCGCCGGTACCCCGATGTCGTCGGCCGCCCCGACGGGCGACGAGCAGGGCCACGTCCTCGGTGATCGTCGCCGGCAGGACGTCCCGCCCGTCCTCCTCGTCCCGCCGGGCGCGCCGCACCCGGACGTACGGATCGCCGTCCTCGTCACGGACGACCCGGGTCACCCGCAGGCCGGACCCCGGGGGACGGGCGCGGCACTCCTCCGCCACCGGCGGACGCACCGCGTTCGGGGCGTCCGCGAGGCCGGCGGACCGCAGCGCCGCCTCGCGATCGCCCTCGGCCGGTGACGCCATGACGAACACCGGAAGCGGGACCCCCGCCCCGGGCACGTGCAGCAGGCGCCGCTCGGTTCGCGGGTCCGCCCACCGTCGGTCTCGGCGACGGTGGGCGGCAGTGCTCCACCGCCGCCCCGAGGTTCTCGATGCGGTTCGGCAGGCGTCCGCGCCGCACCACCCGGTCGTCCACGAAGGCCGTCAGGGCTCCGGCCACGTCCCGGTGTCCGAGGATGCCGTCGAGGCCGTCACGCCAATCGCCCGTGCGGGCGAACTCACCGTGCGGCCTTCACGGTTCCTCCGCCGACCGGTCCAACACCCCGTGGCCGACCCGGAGATCCGCCCCGTCGCCCATGTCGGTCCCCGCGGCCATGGGTCCGTGTGCCGTCCGCGACACGCGGTATCGCGGAGGACAACCGGAGGGCCACCCGGAGTGTCGACCCTTAGGCCGTGGGCGGCTTGAGGCCCAGGGGAACGGCGATCTCGGCGGCCATCACGCGACCGGCCTGGCGCTCCAGGTCGCCGTCCTCGACATCGCTGTCGATGTCGAGCCCGTCGAGGTCGGCGAGGGGGGTGTCCAGCCGGACGTGCGCGACCAGGGACTGCAGGGCGCGCAGGGCCGCGCCGGCGGTGGGGCCCCAGTTGGAGAGGTAGGAGAACTGCCACCACCACAGGGCCTCGCCCACGCGCCCCTCGCGGTAGTGGGCCATGCCGTGGCGCAGGTCGGTGACGATGTCGGCGAAGTCGTCGGAGATGCGGCAGGGCACGGGGGAGCTGCGCGGCACGTACGGGTCGAAGACCTCGGAGTAGACGTCGACCGGGGCGAGGAGTTCGGCGAGACGCTCGCGCAGCTCGTCCATGTCGGGTTCGGGGCCGGTGTCCGGCTCGTAGCGCTCCTCGGGAACGATGTCCTCGTGGGCTCCCAGCCGCCCGCCGGCGAGGAGCAGCTGCGAGATCTGCAGCAGCAGGTGGGGAACGGCACTGTCCGGGTCGTCGCCCTTGGCGATCTCGGAGACGGCCACGGTGAAACTCTCGACCTGGTCGGCGATCTGCACCGCGAAGGTATCGGGGCCGTCCGTGGCGGCGGGTCCGGCGGGGACCACCGGCGAGGTATCCCTCCCGGGTTCGGTGGCGTCGGCGGTCCTGGTCATCGTCCCGTCAGACATCGAGCAATCGCCTCCCCTCGAAGGCACGCCCCAGCGTGACTTCGTCGGCATATTCCAAGTCTCCCCCGACGGGCAGCCCACTGGCCAGCCGGGTGACGCGAAGTCCCATGGATCCGACCATCCGCGCCAGGTAGGTGGCGGTGGCCTCCCCCTCGAGGTTGGGGTCGGTGGCCAGGATGAGTTCGGTCACCGACCCGTCCGCGAGACGGGCGAGGAGTTCACGGATTCGCAGGTCGTCGGGTCCCACACCGTCGATGGGGCTGATCGCCCCGCCCAGGACGTGGTAGCGGCCCCGGAACTCCCGGGTGCGCTCGATCGCCACCACGTCCTTGGGCTCCTCGACAACGCAGATCACCGAGGGGTCGCGGCGCGGGTCGCGGCAGACCCTGCACTGCTCGTCCTCGGCGACGTTCCCGCAGACCGCGCAGAAGCGCACCTTCTCCTTGACCTCGGACAGCGCCCGGGCGAGTCGGCGCACGTCGGCGGGATCGGCCTGCAGGATGTGGAAGGCGATCCGCTGGGCGCTCTTCGGACCGACGCCGGGCAGTCTGCCCAGTTCGTCGATGAGGTCCTGAACCACGCCTTCGTACACCGCATGCCTTCCTGATGTCGTTGAACGTGAGGCTAGTTGGGGAGCGGAACGCGGGCCGGCAGCCGGCCCGGCGCGTCGCTCAGAACGGCAGGCCCGGCAGCCCGCCCCCGCCGCCCAACCCCTCGGCCAGCGGGCCGAGCTTGCGCTGGGCGAGCTCCCGGGCGCTCTCGTTGGCGTCCCGTACGGCCGCGAGCACCAGGTCGGCGAGGGTCTCGGTGTCCTCGGGATCGACCGCGGCCGGGGCGATGACCAGACCGGTCAGCTCACCGGCCCCGGTGACGCTCGCCTTGACCAGGCCACCTCCCGCGGAGCCCTCGACGATGGTCTCGGCGAGCTCCTCCTGGGCGCGGGCGAGGTCCTGCTGCATCTTCTGGGCCTGCTGCAGCAACTGCTGCATGTCGGCTCCACCACCGGGAAACACGGCTGAACCTCCTGGCTCGGCGTCGTACGTACCCCTTGAGCCTACGGGGTTCGGGCCCTCGGCACCCCGGGGAGGGACGGGGTAACCGGGGACATGGCTCATTCGTGGTCGATCTGCTCGATGATCGTCGCCCCCAGCCCCTCGATGATCAGCTCGGGGCCGGAAAGGGCCTTCTCGTCGAGGTCGGGGTCGTCATCGGCCGGTACGTCGTCCTCGATCGCCACCGGTGGGGCCGACCGCACGGCAGTGGGCGTCGTCGCGGCGGTCGGCGCGGGGTTCCCGCCGCCCGGGCCCGGGGAAGCCGGGCCGGGGGGTGGTGGTGCCACCGGGGAGG
>NZ_VKHS01000327.1 GCF_014141525.1 Streptomyces calidiresistens | reverse complement strand
CGCCGAAGCCGCGCCCGACGCACCGGTCGCCGCCCCCCTCCCGGAGGCCGCCGACCGACCGACGGACGGGGCCGCGCCCGCCGAGGAATCCGGCGACGCGGTGGAGACCGGCGCACCGGCCCCGCCCGGGGACGGTGCGGGGCCGGTGGACGGGACACCGGTCGCCGACGCGCCCCCCGCACCCGCGGGAGCCGGGGAGCCGGCCCCCGCCGACGCGGCGCCGACCGGCGAGCCCGCCCCGCGCGGTCCCGCCGCGCCCGGTTACGACGAGGCCGATCGCGAGGCGGTTCACCGCCTGATGCGCGACCGTCGGGACATCCGCAACGGTTTCCGTCCCGACCCCATCCCGCACGAGGTGCTGCTGCGGGTCCTGGAGGCCGCGCACACCGCGCCCAGCGTGGGCCACTCCCAGCCCTGGGACTTCGTCATCATCCGCTCCGAGGAGACCCGGACCCGGGTGCACGAACTGGCCCAGCGGCAGCGGGATGTGTACGCGCAGTCGTTGCCCCGTGCCCGGGCCAAGCAGTTCCGCGAGCTGAAGATCGAGGCCATTCTCGACACCCCCGTCAACATCGTGGTCACCGCCGACCCCACCCGCGGCGGTCGACACACGCTCGGTCGGCACACCCAGCCGCAGATGGCGCCCTACTCCTCCGCCCTCGCGGTGGAGAACCTCTGGCTGGCGGCCCGGGCCGAGGGCCTGGGCGTCGGCTGGGTGAGCTTCTTCGACGAGCGGGAGCTGGTGCGCTCCCTCGATCTGCCCGACCACCTCGAGGTCGTCGCCTACCTGTGCGTGGGCTACGTGGACGAGTTCCCCGAGGAGCCGGAACTCGCGCGCGCAGGGTGGTCCAGGCGCCGTCCCCTCTCCTGGGTGGTGCACGAGGAGTCCTACGGTCGCCGTGCCCTGCCCGGCGCCGAACCGCACGATCTGCTGGCCGAGACCCTGGCCGAGATCCGCCCGCTGGACGCGCGGGCCCTGGGCGAGGCCTGGGAGCGGCAGAAGCGGATGACCAAGCCCGCCGGCGCCCTCGGCGCGCTGGAGATCCTCGCCGCCCAGCTCTGCGGCCTGTCCCGCACCTGCCCCCCGCCGGTGCCCGAGCCCGCCGCGGTGGCGATCTTCGCCGGGGACCACGGCGTGCACGCCCGGGGCGTCTCGCCGTGGCCGCAGGAGGTCACCGCGCAGATGGTGCAGAACTTCCTCGCCGGGGGCGCGGTCTGCAACGCCTTCGCCACCCAGGTGGGGGCCGAGGTCTGCGTGGTGGACGTGGGGGTCGCGGCCGATCTGCCGCCCCGCGACGGGCTGCTCCCGCGCAAGGTCCGCCCCGGCACCGACGACTTCACCGTCGGCCCCGCCATGAGCCGCGAGGAGGCGATCCGGGCGCTGGAGGTCGGCATCGAGACCGCCCGGGACCTGGTCGCCGCGGGCAACCGGGCCCTGCTCACCGGTGAGATGGGCATCGCGAACACCACCGTCGCGGCGGCGCTCACCGCCGTGTGGACCGGTGCCGATCCGGCCGAGGTGACGGGCCGGGGCACCGGCGTGGACGACGCCGGCCACGCCCACAAGGTGGACGTGGTGCGCCGCGCCCTGGAGTTGCACCGGCCGGATCCCGCCGACCCGATCGGCGTGCTGGCGGCCGTCGGCGGCCTGGAGCACGCCGCCCTCGCCGGGTTCATCCTGGGGGGCGCGTCCCTGCGGGTGCCGGTGATCCTCGACGGCGTCAGCGCCGGGGCCGCCGCGCTGGTCGCCCGGGCCATCGCCCCGGAGGCGGTGTCGGTGTGCGTCGCGGGCCACCGCAGCGCGGAGCCCGGCCACATGGCCGCGCTCGCGGCGCTGGGGCTGCGTCCCCTGGTCGACCTCGACCTGCGGCTGGGCGAGGGCACCGGTGCCCTGCTGGCCCTCCCGGTGGTCCAGTCCGCGGCCCGGGCCCTGCGCGAGGTCGCCACCTTCGACGCCGCCGGCATCACCGACAAGAACTGAGCGCCGGAAGGCCATCGGTCGGCTCCCCGACCGGTGGTCCCCGGGCCCCGGGGCGGCTCACCGTCCCGGAGCCCGGGCGGTGAGGTCGGGCGAGCCGGGACGAGCCGGTCGTCCCCCCGTCCGATGCCCGGAACCCCCGGGGCGCCCGGACGCCCCGCACCGTAGGGTGACCTCCGGGGAAACGCCTCGGCGGCCCGCCCCGGAGCAGTGGCGGGCCCGGCGTGCCCCTCCCGCAGCCCCCGGTCGAGGAGTCGCAGACCACCCATGCCCGAGATCCCCGCATACCCCGTCGGCCTGCGTCTGGCGGGCCGCCGCGTCCTCGTGCTCGGCGGCGGAACCGTCGCGCAGCGCCGCCTGCCCGCCCTGCTGGCCGCCGGTGCCGACGTCCACCTGATCTCGCCCGGGACCACCCCGGCGGTGCAGGCCATGGCGGAGGCGGGGGAACTGACCTGGGAGCGGCGCGGATACCGGCCGGGCGACCTGGAGGGCGCCTGGTACGCGCTGGTGGCCACCGACGACGCGGCGGTCAACGAGGCGGCGTCGGCCGAGGCGGAGGAGCGCCGGGTGTGGTGCGTGCGCAGCGACGACGCCGAGGCCGCCACGGCCTGGACCCCCGCGACCGCCCGGGAGGACGGGGTCACCGTCGCCGTCCTCACCGGCACCGACCCCCGGCGTTCGGCCGCCGTCCGGGACGCCGTGGTGGAGCGGATGCGCGACGGCTCGCTGACCGCCCCGGCCCACCGCGGGCGCACCGCCGGGGTGGCCCTGGTCGGCGGCGGTCCCGGCGACCCCGATCTGATCACGGTGCGCGGCCGCAGGTTGTTGGCGCAGGCGGACGTGGTGATCGCCGACCGTCTCGGTCCCCGCGACCTGTTGGACGAACTGCCGCCGCACGTCGAGGTGATCGACGCGGCCAAGATCCCCTACGGCCGGGCCATGGCGCAGGAGGCGATCAACGAGGCGCTGATCGAGCACGCGAAGGCCGGCCGGGCGGTGGTGCGCCTCAAGGGCGGCGACCCCTACGTCTTCGGCCGGGGCATGGAGGAGGCGCAGGCCCTCGCGGAGGCCGGGATCCCGGTCACGGTGGTGCCCGGCATCTCCAGCTCCATCAGCGTGCCGGCGGCGGTCGGCATCCCGGTCACCCACCGGGGCGTGGCCCACGAGTTCACCGTGCTCAGCGGCCACGTGGCCCCCGAGGACCCCCGGTCTCTGGTGGACTGGGCGGCCGTCGCCCGGCTGCGCGGCACCCTGGTGCTGCTGATGGCGGTGGAGCGGATCGGCGCGATCGCCGCCGAACTGATCCGGCACGGTCGGGACGCCGACACCCCGGTGGCCGCCGTGCAGGAGGGCACCACCGCGGCCCAGCGCAGGGTGGACGCCACCCTGGCGACCGTGGCCGACCGACTGGCGGAGGAGGGCGTCCGGCCGCCCGCCGTCATCGTCGTGGGGGACGTGGTGCGGGTGAACCCCGTGGACGGGAAGCGGTGACGGGCGGGTCCCGACCGGCGGCCCCCGGGGACGCCGGGGTTCCCGGCCCGGCGGCCCCCGTTCCGGTCGCCGATCCCGACGACCCCCGGCTCGCCGACTACACCTCGCTCACCGACGTGGCGCTGCGCCGCCGGCTGGAGCCGGAGCTGGGACTGTTCATGGCGGAGGGGGAGAAGGTCATCCGCCGTGCGCTGGAGGCGGGGTATCCGATGCGGTCCCTGCTGCTCACCCCCCGCTGGGCGGAACCGATGGCCGATCTGGTCTCCGCCGCGGCGGAGACCGGGGCGCCCGCCTGGTTGGTCACCGAGGAGACGGCCGAACGTCTCACCGGATACCACGTGCACCGCGGGGCGTTGGCGGCGATGGCGCGGCTGCCGCTGCCCGACCCCGCCGCCCTGCTCGCCGGTGCCCGACGGGTGGCGGTTTTCGAGGACATGGTGGACCACACCAACCTCGGCGCGGCCTTCCGCAACGCCGCCGCCCTGGGGGTGGACGCGGTCCTGCTGACCCCGGGGTGCGCCGACCCGCTCTACCGCCGGGCGGTCAAGGTCTCCATGGGAACGGTGTTCAGGGTGCCCTGGGCCCGACCGGGGCCGTGGCGCCGGACGGCGGAACTCCTCCGGACGGCGGGGTTCACCTCCGCGGCCTTCTGCCTCACCGAGGACTCGATCACCGTGGACGAACTCGCCGACCGGCACGAGGAACGCCTCGCCCTGGTGTTCGGCACGGAGGGGCACGGCCTCTCGGAGCGTGCCCTGCGCGCCTGCGACCTGAGGGTTCGCATCCCGATGGAGGCGGGCGTGGACTCCCTCAACGTGGCCGCCGCCTCGGCGATCGCCTTCCACGCCACCCGTCGTTGACATCCTCTCCGCCGTGAGGGGCGGTGATTCCCGCCCATCGCGCCGTTGAGGGCTGCGGTGTCGGGTGGGTTCCCGCTTCGGCGCGCTCCCCGGGCCGGCACGGCCGATCCGGGCGCCTCGGCGACGTCGACCGCCGCGTTGATGTCCCGCTCCGGGATCGCCCCGCAGGTCCGCGCCCGGACGTGCAGGGGATCGGGGCTGTCCTCGACGCCGCACCGCCGGCACACCCGGGAAGTCGGCCGGCCAACCTCGAGGTCATGCCTGCAGACGCTCGATCCAGGGGTGAGGTCCGTACGTCGTGGAGATCGCCTCGACGAGCCAACGTCGTTGCCGATCCGTGAGCACGGGCAGCGCGGCCCCGAAGTCCTCTTCGTCCTTGGGCCGAGGAGCCCGGGCTTTGTGGTAGAGCTGCACGTCCGGTGCGAGAAAGGGAACACCGTCGGCCGAGACCATCCCCAGCGTGCTGATCGGCCTCCGCACCCGGGGGTCACGCCGTGACACCCATTCCCGGCCGAGGGACTCATCGATCATGATCTGAATGCGCCAGGGATCGTCGGGCCCGGGCCGGCACCAGATGTCATGAACCTCCGGCGGCAGGGCCTCGTCCGACGCCCACGGACGCAGGCTTCCCGGTGGATCGGCGGCCCACCATTGCCAGCCCGACAGAGCCTGCTGAGCCATGAGTTGGTCACGCCGCAGCAGTAGGACATCCACATCCCCATGGTTCCGGATTCGGCGGCCCACCGCGAGCTCGATCGCCAGGCCTCCGGCCACCCACCAGCAGCAATCCAAGCCGGAGAACCTCGCGACAACCTCGCTCGGAGAGGCGGGATCCCACCTGCCGAACGGAGCCCGGAGACGTGTCATGCCGCTCATTCTCTCCCGGCCGCCCTCGAGCCGACGCACACCGCCCTTGCTCACGAGCCGTAACGGACACGGGAGTCGCAAGGCCGTCGGGGCCGGGAACGCCGACCACTCGATCAACGGTTCCCACCGATCCCGGACCCCGTGAACTCCCTCAAGGGCGTGTCCTCCCGCAGACCACCGGGGTTCCCAGGCCCCCTTCGCCACCACCGGTGGGTGCGACGCCCGTGGTCGGGCTCGTACTCCGCCGGATCGCTCGGCGGTGCGCCTCTCGGCATCGTGAAGCAGCACATCGAGCGGCACAACCGGCCGCTTCGCCCCGAGCCGGGTGAACAGTGCGGACCCGTGCCCGGGGCCGAGATGGGAGCAGTTCTCGGATGGGGTTCAACCACCGGGCCGAAGCCCGGCGCACCGCGAATGGTCGTCCCGGGGGCGTCGGAGCCGGTTCCCGACGTCAGCCGCGGGCCACCGCGATGGCGACGGCCACCAGGAAGGTCACCACGACGAAGACCACCAGGCGCTGGCGCAGCAGCCGGCCGTCGACGCCGCGGGAGGGGGGAGCGGAGGCCCGGGGGCCCGGCACGGAGCCGGAGG
>NZ_VKHS01000326.1 GCF_014141525.1 Streptomyces calidiresistens | reverse complement strand
CCCCACCGGCCCCCTCACTGCACGACTGACCACCGACCGCTTCGAAAAAGCCCTGCGCGTGGTGATCAACTCCACCGTCTTCCGCTCCTCCGGACAGAACCTCACCACCGCCGGCACCTACATCGAGATGGGAAGCCGCTTCACCGAACCCGCCCTGCCGGCCCTCGCGATCCTCGCCCGCATCAAACGCTGACCCCTCCCGGCGGAAACCACCCGCCGGACCGTCTCACCCGGTCCCGGCGGCGCGTGGAGAGAATTCGGGCGACGCGGGCACGGTCGTGCGGGCAGGATACGGACATGCCGAGACCTTCCGGATTCCGGTACCACCAGCACGGCGACCGAAGCGTCACCATCACCCACCACGGCCGCCCCGCGGGCACCCTGCGCGGCGCCCGGGCGCAGAAGTTCCTCACCGAAGTGGCATCGGGCGACGCCCAGGCGGTGATGGCACGCTGGACCGGCGCGTACAAGCACGGCAACGAACGCACCGCCCGCAACCACCCGCGCAACCGCCGCTGACAACGTGCGTGGATGGTCCACAGACACCGGCCCCTGGCCTGCGAGACACGCATGATCGGCAGTAGAGGCCCGGACCTATGTGATTACGGTGATCCGGGCCCCACCCCGGGGAGTCGGGTGTGGGACTGTTCCACTTCCGCGCCCGGGGTGCCCACCCGACCGACCAGCAGCTCCGTTACGGCCGGTAGATCAGCGAGCGAGAGGTGAGCGACCAGAGCCCGGACCATCTGCCGAGGCGACGCCGTCCGCGAGGCATGGTCGGCGAATCCGCACTTTCCAGCACCAGGGCCGGGTGGGGAACCGGATACAGGTCACCACCGGTGCCCCACCCCGCTCAAGATCCGTCCCATATCCCCAGACGCTTGAGCCTGCGCTGCCGGAGCCGCTCCGAGAGAGCCGTGAGCCCGAGGACAAGTCCCAGGAGCAGCCCGAAGAACACAGCGAACAGGGGATCGTCGGGCTCCTCCTCACGCGAAAGCAACAAAAAGAAGAGAGTGAAGGGAACAGAGACACAGAGCCCGACACCGATCGGGTGTCGGGCCACCACCTTCTGGATCCGCGTCGGACGCCGCTGCCCGCCCAGAGCCCGATCCCAAGCCCAGAAGACATCACCCACAGACCGCCACCGGTTCGCCACGGCAGAAGAATATGGCAACAGATCAGATGGTCCCCGGTTGAGGGCATACGGCCAACCACCACGTTCAGCCGGTTCACCGGCGCGATCCTCGGCACCGCCACCCTCACCCCCGCCCATCACGCAGTCGATTGCTGTGCCCCCGGGGCCACCAGGAGCCCGGCCTTGTGGCACTGGGAACCGGACGACATCCACCGCCTGGAGGAGCCCGTCCCCTGTCGGGGCGCCCTGGAGTGTGGCCCCGTGATGTTTCCGCGGTCCTGCTAGAGGGCCGCCGGCCTCCGGGCCCGGCATGACTGTTACCGCCTGTCGAAGCGGATGACCCGGGGGGTGGACTTGATCTGCTTTGACGGACACTCCTGATCAGGGGCTTCGGCCCCGGAAGGATGATGTCCATCATGGAGAGCAGGGGGAAGAAGCCGCGCCCTCGCCGCTCGTTCACGCCGGAGTTCAAGGCCGAGATCGTCGAGCTGGGCCGCCGGGGTGACCGGTCGGTGGGTCAGGTCGCGAAGGATTTCGACCCGACCGAGACCGCGGTGCGCCGGTGGGCCACCCGGGCCGGGGTCGACGCCGGTGAGCGTGAGGGCCTGACCAGCGATGAGCGCGAGGAGTTGGCTCGGCTGGGGGGGAGAGAGAGAACCGCCGGCTGCGCGAGGATGTCGAGGTCCTCAAGCGTGCGACGGCTTTCTTCGCGAAGGAGACCCGGTGACGGTGCACCCGTTCATCGAGGCGGAGAAGCAGGCAGGCCAACAGCGTCAAACGAGCGTGTGAGCTGCTCAAGGTCTCCCGTGCCGCCTTCTGTGCCCGCCGCGACGGCGAGCCCGCCCCCCCCGGCGGTCCGCGACGCCGAGCCGACCGAGAGGACCACCGAGGTCCACGCGGACTCGCGGGGCAGCTACGGCGCCTCTCGTGTCCACGTCGTCCTCCAGCGAGCCGGAGACCGGTGCGGCCGTCGTCCGGCGGGTCGGTCGATGGAGGATGCCCGGCAGGCGGCGGGGCTTCCGCCCGGGGTGTGGCTGGGGTGCGGCCCGGCCGCTCTCGGACTGGTGGCCGGGGAGCCGGTGACGCAGCGACAGATGGAGCTGCTGTACGGCAGGGGTCGGCACCCGGACGCCGGCCGGATCGAGCACGAGCTGCCGGAGGCCGGGGCCGACCCGGCTGAGGCCCGGCGGGCCACGGCCCTCGGTCGGCCGATCGAGGAGGTCTCACGGCGGGGCGTGCCGCCGCTCCTCGCCCTGGATCTCGTCTTCCGGCCGCAGGCGTCCCTCACCGTGCTGTGGGCCCTGGGCGATGACCATGTCCGGGAGGTGATCGAGGCCGCGCACGAGCGGGCCATCGAGACGGTGGTGCACCGCCCGGAGAAAGAGGTGGCGCAGACCCGGTGGTCCTCGGGCCGCAAACGTGCCAGGACACCGGCCCTGAGCATCGCGCGGTTCCGGCACTTCGACAACCGCGACGGGGCACCCCTGCTGCACGACCACTGCCTGATCCTCAACCGCGCGGGGCGCCTCGGCGGGGCCCGGGGTGCGCTGGACACCCGCACCCTGCACCGGCACATCGTGGAAGCCGGAACCTTCTACACCCTCACGATGACCACTGATGTGTGCGAGGAGCCGGGCCTGGCGACCGTGCCCCGTGGTACTGCGCTCGGGTTTCCAGGAGGTCGCCGCTTTCGACGACGAGCCATACGCCACCCCCTGGTTCGGGAAGCGAGTCGGCAGGGGCGACGCCGACTGAGTCGCAGCTGAGGCCCGCACGCCTCTCCCGCCGCCGACCTGAACAGAGGACAGAACCGATCCTCGTCTCAACTCCGCCTGTAGGCTGGCTTTTTGATCTCAGACAGGGGTGAACCGCCCGGCTGCGCGGGAGACGCGAGAGACGGGTGAGACGCGGAAGCAGGGGGCTGGATGAATACCGTCCTGATCGTACTGGGAGTCATCTTCCTGGTCATCGTCGCCGTGGTCGCCGCCGGTGTCGTCTTCGCCGTGACCATTCGGCTCCGGCAGAACCGGCAGCTCGACCGGCAGGCCGCTGAGCAACAGGACTATCCCGAGTGGGCGGCGGAGCACGACCTGACGTACGACCCAGAGGATCCGGTGCTGCAAAACGCAGGCCTCGGCCAGGTCATGCCGTTCCGCGACTTCAATGGTCCAGGCGTGTTGTTCCGTACCAACCACGTGTTCCACGGCGAGTTCGTGGGCCGGCCCGGCTACCTGCTGGGACTCGCCCTGTTCGCCGACCCCCGCCCCGGGGCCAAGCCGAGCGCCACCTATACCGTGGCTCTCGCTCGGCTGGACCCTCCGGCGCCGGAGCTGGCCCTCGGTCAGGGGAAACGGGGCAAGCGGCGGGACGCCGGCTCCGTTCGTACCGGAGACGCGGCGTTCGACGCGCGGTTCGTGGTCACGGCGGCCGATCAGCGCGCCGCCCTCGACCTGCTCCAGGCGCCACTGATGACGTGGCTGTCCGAACAGCCACGTCAGGGAATGCCGTCGATGCATCTCAACGGTGGGTGGGCGTGCTGCTACCTACGGGGACCGTTCCTGATCGAACGCGCGGAGCGCGTCCGGGACCAGCTCGAACGCCTGCTGGCCTCGCGCGACGGCCAAGCCAGCGCGTAGGCCACTCGACCCCCGGCCGACGCCCGCACCGCCGCGATCGCCACCGGCGACGACGTGACGCTGACCTACCTGAAGCCATGTACTCCCGCTTCGTGTCCGCCATCGGCGACAGCAGCGCCAACCGCGAAATCGCGCGCCCGGACTGGACGCACTCATCCGCTCCCAGGCCTTCGCGAACCAGTGGCGCCGCGCCCACAAGGCCGCCACAGCCGGCCTGACCGTGGTCTCCATCGTGGGCACCGACGAACTCCACGTCGCCGGTGGGGATTGGCGGCAGGTGTGGGCCGAGGGACGGGGCTGTCGGAGATGAAGGTCAAAACCCCCCCACACCGGTGAACCCCTCGGCTACACCCTGACCGAGGTCCCCTGATGGCACACAGCACCACGTGGGGCGAGTGGCGGAAGTGCAACGCGGACGGCCTGCACGGCGCCGACGCCCTGGCCCGGGGCCTGGAGGCGATGGTCACCGGCATCCCGGAGCAGGGTAAGGAGCCCGGCGGCGTCGGCGAGACCGGGCGGGACGGCGCGGCACCGGCGGCCCGCAGCTCGGTGGGGAAACTGCGGCCGGCGACCACCCCGATCACGCGCACTCCGGCCTGTCGGACGGGGCGGGAACGGACCGGGCGACTCACCCCACGCGAGGAGCGCCCCCGCCGGACTCCTTGGGCCCTTCCGCGCCCCGTCCTCCTCGGCGGCCGAGGGGAGCGGTTCCTCCCCCGTCTCATCCCCGTCGGGCACCAGGTCCTGGCGTTCCTCGTCGGTCCGGGCCGAGGAGGACATCGCCTCAGCGGCATCCAACCCGAAAAAGTCCTTCAGGGCCTGTGCCGCCTGCATCGCCTGCGACAGCATCACGGGAACAGGGATGGAGGCCACCGCTCGTGCGAGCTCCCCCATCGCCATCGGGAAGTCGACCAGGCCGGATTGGTACACCGCCGCCCCACGCGCTGTACGTGGACGTGCTGCGGCACGGAGATGCGGTGAAGGAGGTCGGCACGGCCCTCGCCCCACCTCCTCCGGGCGGAGGGCTGAGGTCTTTCCCCGGGGTGCTCGAACACCGCGTGGCAGGGGCCGGTCGACCACGCACCGGTGGGGCCCCGGCCGGCGCGGCTCGATACCGTGGGCGGTGCGGTGGCGGATCCCCGGGCCGTGGATGCCGTGGACGTCGCCATCGGGTTCCCGCACGGCAACATGTCGCCCGGCAGCGGGTGGGCGTGTGTCGCCCCGTGAGGGGGATCGCGCGATGCGCAGGCGGATACCGGGCGCCGAGACTTCGGTGTGGGTGATGCCGATCCGGTGCCGGATGAAAACGCCGCGTCGGCCGAACGCCCGGTCGGGGGGATCGGCTTGGAGGAGAAGCCGCTCCGTCCCGGTGGGCGCGGGGGCGACGGGTTGCCGGGGCGAAGCGTGGTGGTCACCCGCTCGCCCCTTGTCGCGGAGCGCCGGTGGGGAGAAGGGGCTGCCGGCGCTCGCGGTGGCTGTTTCTGTCGGACACCGTGCTCACTGCGCCCCCGCCGGTCCCCGGGGTGCGACCCCGGGCCGGGGGCGCCCCCCGGCGAACGCGCCATCGGTCTGCCGGAGGTGCGCTTTCGCACCACCGTGTGAACTCTTGGTGATCAAGTCATAACTGATTGTCGGTGGGTGGTGCTTTGATGGCGTGGCTGCCCCGGGGAGGGGCCGCACACGCGAAGAGAGGTGGGGGAGTGCTCCCTGTCGAACATCACGCCCAGCCCATCCCGAAAAGGCCCGAACCGTACGCGGCCGGCCCCCCCCTCGGCGGCCCACCGTCATCGATCCGGGCACGCCGGCCCCCGGTCCCTCCGCAGCCGGAAGAACCCTCACGACGGACCGCGCCGCGGACGCGTGGCTCCCGCCTCGAACCCGGTCCGCGGCCCTGTTCCCGGCCACCCGATCCGACCGGGCCCGCCCCGCTCCCATGCCGTCCACCTCACCGGCCCCGGTGGCTTCGTGTGCGGCCGCTCTCTCCGGTGGGCGGTGGCAATGAGTGCCCGCCGCACCACC
>NZ_VKHS01000325.1 GCF_014141525.1 Streptomyces calidiresistens | reverse complement strand
GGGCTGGGAGGAGGTGGCGGAGACGGCGAAGTTGCTGGTCAGCGAGGCCGTCACCAACGTCTACCGGCACACCACCACGTCGCGGATCCTCGTGCGGACCGTTCTTCTCGACGCCCGGGTGGTGGTCGCCGTCGTGGACACGGCGCCGGAGGCACTGCCCGTGTGGCGGCACCCCGACCCGGAGACCGAACACGGCCGGGGCATGGCCCTGTTCGGTCTCCTCGCGCACGCCTGGGGCATCAGTTGGCACGCCGCCGCGCACACCTTCGCGCCCGCCCCCGGGGCATCGTTCGGGGAGTGGCCGGTGCCCGGACCCGGCGAGAAGTGCGTCTGGTTCGAACTGCGGTGGGGACTGGCCGCGTGAACGCCGTCGCCCACATCCCCGCCCCGCTGTACGGGCTCGGCCTTCTCGCGCTGCTCGTCCTCGCCTTCCTCGCCGGCTTCTTCCTCCGGCTTTCCCCTTCGGTCCGGAGGCCCGGGCCCCCGGGCCCACCCCGTCGGCCCGGCGCCCATCGCCGTCCCCGCCGGCCCCTCTTCCGGGGTCGGGGCATCGGGTCCCCGGCCCCACCGCTGCCGGGATCGGCCGGGCCGCCGTGCCGGGGCGGTCAGCGGCGCCGGCAGGTGTAGGCGCCGAACACCGGGTGCGGGAAGTCCGCGTCCAGGAGCTCGAACCCGGCGTCGTCCAGCATCGCCTCCAGCAGGTACCGGAAGGTGCTGTGCTCGGTGCGCAGGTGCTCGACGTAGTCGGCGCGGACGTACCTGGTCCTCGGGTCCACACCGGGGTCGGTCTCCGGGTCGGGGGCCTCGGCGAGCCAGGCGTTCAGCCGCTCCTCCGCCTCCGCCGGGCGGAAATCCAGGATCAGGTCCCGCAGGCGGAGGATCCCGCCGGGCCGCAGCATCCCCGCGATCCGGGTGAGCGCCACGGCCTTCCAGGCGTCCGGCAGTTGGTGCAGGGCGTGCCGGGTGTGCACGGCATCGGCCGGCGGACCCTCGTGCCGGTACGACAGGAACCCGCCCCGCACGACGATCGGCACGCGATCGCCGGTCCTCTCGGCGCCCTCGGCGGCGCGTTCCCGCAGGTGGGCGACCATGGCGGGGGAGACGTCCACCGCCACCACCCGGCCGAACTCCCGTGCGGCGGCGAACGCGAAGCGGCCCGTGCCGGCGCCGAGGTCGATCACCGTGGCGTCCGGGCCGACGCCGGCGGCCCGCAGGGCGGCCAGGTCCTCCGCCGGGTCCGGATACCCCTGCTTGCGGTCGAAGCCGGCGACGAACGCCGGGTCGAGGTGTTCCGGTCCGGCGGTGTCGATTTCCTCCGGGTACCAGGCGGGCGGCGTCCACGGCGTCGGGGTCATGGACCGAGCCTGACGTGCCGTGGCCGGTCCTCGCATCCGGGTTTCCGCCACGGGCTCGTCGGCGGTCGGCGGGGGCGCGAGTCCCCGCGAAGAGCGGGTCGACGGGGTCAACCCGCTGGTCTCGCTTCCCTCGTGTGGGTCATTTCCTTTCCGGACAACCGTCTTGTGCCGACCAGGCGCTCCGGGGCCCGGTGACGCGGGAACATCACGTCAAACATCGCTTTTCCGTCCTTCTGTCACCGGGTTCCCCGGGCGAGTCGTTTGGTTTTCTTCCGCCGGTTCAGAAATGGGGTGCAGTGTTCCGTACCGGAAGGGGAAAGCGGCGTGGCCGATTGGGTGCAGATCTCGGGCGCTCTCACCGCCATCTCGGCGGGTTCGCGGACGAATGTGTGGGGGGTGAATTCGGCGGGGAACATCTACCGTTACAGCGGTAATGATGGGAGTCCGTGGAATCAGGTTCCGGGTGGGTTGACGGATATCGGTGCGGCTGCCGACGGTACGGTGTGGGGCGTCAACGCCAACGGGAACATCTACCGCTATGCGGGGGATCGGGGGTCGACGACCTGGGTGCAGGTGTCGGGGGCTCTGACGCGGATCTCGGCGGGTTCGCGGACGAATGTGTGGGGGGTGAATTCGGCGGGGAACATCTACCGTTACAGCGGTAACGACGCGAATCCGTGGATTCGTATCCCCGGCGCCCTGACGGACATCGGGGCCGCCGCCGACGGCACGGTGTGGGGCGTCAACGCCAACGGCAACATCTACCGCTACGTGGGCGACGGGCAGGGCTGATCCCTTCCCGGCCCGCATGAGGGGGGCCCGGTCATGTGCCCGGGCGCGTGTGACGCGCGCCCGGGCGTCCGCGCGTTCGGGGCGGCGGTCACCCGGAACCCGACTCCCTCCGGTGAGGTCCGCGTGACGGTTCCGGGCGGAGCTCACTCCCACTTGATAGGCAAGTGACCACTTGCCTATGCTGGTGTGGTGTCGGACGATCTGTTCAAGGCCCTGGCCGATCCCACCCGCCGGACGATCCTCGACGAGCTGACCGAACGCGACGGTCAGACCCTCTTCGAGATCTGCTCCCGGCTCGCCGTCCGCCACGGCCTCGGCTCCTCGCGTCAGGCGATCAGCCAGCACCTCGCGGTCCTGGAGGCCGCCGGACTGGTCCGCGCCCGTCGCGAGGGTCGCTACAAGTTCCACCACCTCAACACCGAACCCCTGCGGCACATCGTCACCCGATGGCTCGCACCCGAGAGACCGGAGACCGGGGCATGAGAATCCACCTGTCGAGCGTGTTCGTCGACGACCAGGACAAGGCGCTGCGCTTCTACACCGAGGTCCTGGGCTTCGTGAAGAAGACCGAGGTCCCCCTCGGTGAGGACCGATGGCTGACCGTGGTCTCCCCGGAGGATCCCGACGGCACCGAACTGGTGCTGGAGCCCGCCGGACACCCGGCGGTCGGTCCCTACCGGGAGGCACTGATGCGCGACGGCATCCCGGTGACCTCCTTCGCGGTGGACGACGTCCACGCCGAGTACGAGCGCCTGCGCGCCCTGGGAGTGCGGTTCGTCCAGGAGCCGGTGGAGATGGGGAACGTCACGGTGGCCGTTCTCGACGACACCTGCGGCAACCTTCTCCAGATCGCCCGGGCGGCGTAGGAACTTTCCGTCTCCCCCGCCGGGAGGTGCCCCGGGCCGGTGTCGCCCGTCCCCACCCCCGTGGGGGACGGGCGACACCGGCCCGGGGCATGCGGTACCGCTCACCGGAGCGTCACCACATCAGGGCGTCGGCCCGGTCGCTCTGCCAGTACGTGACGGCGGCGGAGGCCCCCTCCGCCGTCCCCGCCGGCACGGGCAGGGTGACGGCGTTCCCGACCGTCCGGCCGTTCCGGTCGGTGAGGAAGACCTCGAGCCCTTCGACGGGCCTCACATTGCTGTCGTCCGCCGAGGAGGTCCTGATGCCCGCGTACGCGGACTCTCCCGGCTCGAGGACCACCACCGCCTGCGGGATGCTGGACCGCACGACCTGCATCACGGACTGCCCCCCGTCGAAGCGCAGGTACGGGTGGTTGTAGGGGGCGCAGGCCGTGTTGCCGGTGTTGGTCACCGTCAGCAGCAGGTGGTTGACCGGCCGGGACACGGGCGCCACGGTGAGCTTGGTGGTCGAGGGGGTGCACGCCGGCAGGACGGGAACGTCCTTCCCGGTGCGGGAACCGTCCTCCTTCCCCCGGCGGTCGCCGGCGGGGACGGCCGACGGACCGTTCTCCCGCGGGACGGGGACCGGTGCGGTCTCCCCGGCGTCGGTGCCCTCCGCCGGGACCTTCGTGGCCCCCGCGGCGGGTGCCCCGCTGTCGGAGGCGGCGCCCTCGGCCGGCGTGTCCTCCGCGGTGTTCTCCCCGGCCGCCGTGTCCTCCACCGGGCTCTCCTCGACCACCGGCGCGGATCGGTCCACGGCGGTGCCGCCCCCCGGGGAGGAGACGTCCGAGCCGGACTGGCAGGCGGCCAGGGCGAGCGAGGCGGCGGTCAGACCGGCGGCCACGAGGCCACGGGACAGGGTGCGATTGCGGGACATGGGTACGTCTTCTTTCGTCGAGCGGTGAGGGCCCCGGCTCAGGGCCGTGGACCGGTGTCGGGGCGTTTCCCTCGGCACGTCCCTCACGCTGCCCGTCCCGGGTCGGCGACCGCCACGTGGAACGGCACCCACGGGACGCCGGAACATTCCACCCCCCTCCCACCTGTGCGAACACCGTTCCACCCGGGACGGAACGGTTCCCTTCCGGCCAATCCGGTGTCGTGGTCGGCCGGGGCCCGGGCGAGGTGGTTTCATGCTCGGTGTCCGTACCGACGAGGGGACGGCGGCCGGAGGCGCGCCGGCACGTCGACGGCCGGCAGAGGGGGAGCCACGGGATGTCCCGGGAGGCGGAGGAGTTCGCGGCGCTGCTGCGAGAGGTGAAGGAACGCTCCGGCTTCAGCTACGGAGCGCTCGCCAGGAAGCTGCACACCAGTACGTCCACCCTGCACCGGTACTGCAACGGTGAGGCGGTGCCGATGGAGTACGGGGCGGTGGAGCGGTTCGCCCGCGCGTGCCGGGCGACGCCGGGGGAACTGCGGGAGTTGCGGCTGCGGTGGGAGGCGGCGGACGAACAGCGGGGACGGAAGGCCCCGCCCGGGCCCCCGGAGGGGTCCGGGCGCGGCGCGCCGCCGGCTCAGTCCGACGCGGTCGATCCCCCCTCCGGAGCGGAATCCCGCAGCTCGGCGAAGAGGGCCTCGGCCGCCGGGCCATCCAGGGCCAACCGGTTGGGAAGCTCGGGATGCGGCAGCACCGGGACGGTTCGGAAGACCAGACCGTCGCGCGGCACCTCCCGCAACCGACGGGCCAGTGCGTACAGCTCGGCCGGCGAGTCCAGGCCGGCGTCCGTGGTCAGCGAGGAGGTCGCCGCCTCCAGCACCGGATAGAGACGGGCGGGGTTGATCAGCGTGCTGTCCGAGCGGGCCCGGGCGTAGAGCAGGCCGAAGAACTCCTGCTGGCGGGCGATCCGGTTCAGGTCGCTGCCGTCGCCGACCAGCTGACGGGCCCGGACGTAGGCCAGGGCCTCCCGACCGTCCAGCAGGTGACGCCCGGCGGTCAGCTCGTGGCCGACGTGCCAGTCCGACTCGTCCTCCGTCACCTCGACCTCGACCCCGCCGACGGCGTCCACGAACCGCACGAAGCCCGAGAAGTCGACCACCATGTGGTGGTCGATCCGCACCCCCGTGAGTTCCTCCAGGGTGCGGATGGTGCAGGCGGCGCCGCCGAACTGGAACGCCCAGTTGAACTGCGCGCGGCTCGGCGGGGTGGACCCCCCGCCGTCGGGCCCGGCGCAGCGCGGGATGTCCACGATCAGATCGCGCGGCACGTGCACGACGTCGGCACGGTCCCCCTCGGCCGCGAGCCGCAGGAGGACGACGGTGTCGGAGCGCTCGTTGGGGTGGCCCCCCTCCCGGTCCGAGCCGATGACCAGCACGGTGCGGGCGGCACCGGCGGGTGGACGGTCGGAGGAGGCCGCCTCCAGCGCCTCGGCGGCGGCGTGGTCGGTGGTGATGTTGTCGTCCAGGGAACGGTAGAGCCACCAGCCGGCGCCCAGGGCCAGGGCCAGCGTCCCGACCAGGGCCAGCCCGAGGGCACCGGTGACCCCGCGCAGCCATCGGCGGCGACCGCCACCGGATCGTTTGACAGGCATATGCGCATTTTGTCAGCATTTGACGCCCGGTCAGGTTCTTCGGGCCACCGGCGTGGTGCGGCCCCCGCCGCACCGACCCACGGAAGGGACCGACCGGAGAGGGCCCCGGGGACGGGAACCCGGCCGGAGGGCCACGGGGCGCGCGACGGGGGCGCGCCCCCTCGGCCTCACGCGCCCCCGGACCTGTCGGCCCCCCGGGTCATGATGGGAACCGGGGCACCGCAC
>NZ_VKHS01000324.1 GCF_014141525.1 Streptomyces calidiresistens | reverse complement strand
CTCCCGTCCCCTCCCGATCGAAGGACCCCGATGACCCGCGTGATCGCCGGCGCCGCGGGCGGCCGCCGGCTGGCCGTGCCGCCGGGCGGCGGCACCCGCCCCACCTCGGACCGGGCCCGCGAGGGCCTGTTCTCCACCTGGGAGGCCCTGTACGGCCCCCTGGCGGGGACGGCCGTCCTGGATCTCTTCGCCGGCTCCGGCGCCGTCGGGTTGGAGGCGCTGTCGCGGGGGGCCGGCCGGGTGCTGTTGGTGGAGTCCGATCGCCGGGCGGCCCGGGTGGTGCGGGAGAACATCGCCGCCCTCGGCCTGCCGGGGGCGGAGGCGAGGACGGACCGGGTCGAGCGCGTCGTGGCCGGCCCTCCGCCGGGCGGGCCCTTCGACCTGGTCTTCGTGGACCCGCCCTACGCCCTGGGAGACGCGACGGTCGGCGAGATTCTCCTCACACTCGCCTCCGGGGGGTGGCTGGCCGACGGTGGAATCGTCACGGTGGAGCGCGGCACCAGAGGGGGGACGTTCCCCTGGCCGGCCGGCTTCTCCGCGCTGCGCTCCCGTCGGTACGGCGAGGGAACGCTCTGGTACGGTCGCGCCGCCGAAGACGAAGTTACCGACCGGTCATGATGGGCCGGGAGAGCGAGGAGAGACCGTTGCGACGCGCGGTTTGCCCGGGGTCGTTCGACCCGATCACCAATGGCCATCTCGACATCATCAACCGCGCCTCCCGGCTCTACGACGTGGTGCACGTGGCGGTGATGATCAACAAGTCCAAGAGCGGCCTGTTCTCGGTGGAGGAGCGCATCGCCCTCATCGAGGAGGTCACCTCGGTGTACGGCAACGTACGGGTGGAGGCCTTCCACGGCCTCCTGGTGGACTACTGCAAACAGCGGGACATCCCCGCCATCGTCAAGGGGCTGCGGGCCGTCAGCGACTTCGACTACGAACTGCAGATGGCCCAGATGAACAACGGGCTCTCGGGCGTGGAGACCCTCTTCGTGCCCACCAACCCCACCTACAGCTTCCTCTCCTCCAGCCTGGTCAAGGAGGTCGCCACCTGGGGTGGGGACGTCTCCCACCTGGTGCCGCCGACGGTGCTGGACGCGTTGCTGGAGAAGCTGCGCCGCCCCTGAGCCGAGCCACCCGGGGGCGCTCGCCCGAGGCGCCGTCCGTGCCCGGCGCACCCCGGCGCCCGGCCGGGGATACGCGCGCCCCCGGGACCGACTGTCCTCCGGGGGCCCGGCGGTCGTACAGTCACCCCGTGGACGTACACCAGAAGCTCGACGAGATCGTCGCGTCGGTCGGCAGCGCCAAGGCCATGCCGATGTCGGCGTCCTGCGTGATCAACCGGGGTGAACTCCTCTCCCGCCTCGAGGAGCTGCGCGGCGCCCTCCCCGACTCGCTGGCCGAGGCCAGCCGGGTCCTCGGCGGGCGCGAGGAGGTCGTCGCCGACGCCCACCGCGAGGCACAGCGCATCGTCGAGGCGGCCCGGGCCGAGCGGGGCTCCCTCGTGGAGAACACCCACATCGCCCGGGAGGCCCGCGCCGAGGCCGACCGCATCCTGGCGGAGGCCCGCCGGGAGGCGGCGGAGATCCGGGCCGAGGCCGACGACTACGTGGACAGCAAGCTGGCCAACTTCGAGGTCGTCCTCGGGAAGACGATCGACTCCGTCGGCCGGGGCCGGGAGAAGCTCCTGGGCGCCGGGCGCGACGGCGACCCCGAACTGCTCCTGGAACGCGCCGACACCTACGTCGACGACCAGTTCACCGCGATCGAGACCGTCCTGCGCAAGACCCTGGAGGCGGTCGGACGGGGCCGGAACAAGCTCACCGGTCACCGACCGATCGACGAACTGGCCGAACACATGGCGGCGGGGGAGGGGCGCCCCCCCGAGGCCCACCCCCTGGACCTCGCGATGGCCGGCGCGGCGGGCGCGGGCGCGCCGATGCCCGCCCCGACGGCCGACGGTGCGTCCGGGTGGACGACCGGGGCGGACCATTCCCCGTACGACAACGGATGGGGGCCCGGCGGCGACCCCCACCCGCAGGTCGCGGCCCCGACCGGCGACGGGTGGAGCGGCGACCCCGGCTACCCCGCCCACGCCGGCGACGGGTACGGCGCGCACGCCGGTGACGGGTCCGGATACGCCGACCACGGCGGTCACGGCGGTCACACCGGCGCGGGGCAGGAGACGGCCGGTTTCTTCGACACCGGTTTCATCGACCCCGAGCAGTTGCGCCGGTACGAACAGGAACGCTGAACCGGCCCGGAGTCCTTCGACGGGCCCCTCCGCCGGGGGAACCGGGTGGCACCGGTCGCCCCTCCCACCGCCATCACCGGGGGGACGGTTTGGGCCGGCAGCGGGCCGTGACGTATTCTGTTCCTTCGGCTGCGGTGATACCCGCGGCCCGCGTCACCCGGACCCCGCCGCACGCCCCGGTACGTCCCGGAGGCCCGGCTGCCGGTCCCTCGGCCGTCCGGTGTCCGCACACCGATCGATCCACCACTCACAGAAGGCGAAGAGCCCTGAAAGCCGCCCTGAACCCCCGCGCCCCCCTCGTGTTCGGTACACACGAGTTGGGGCGGCGTCCGGGTGCGCTCCTCAAGGTCTCCCGCACCGTGGAGGCCCCCGCCGACCTGGGCACCGATGTGCTCGGGGTCCCGGAGGGGGCGCCGATGGAGGTCTCCCTCCGCCTGGAGTCGGTGATGGACGGGGTCCTGGTCACCGGGACCGTCCGCACGCCCCTCGCCGGGGAGTGCGTAAGGTGCCTGGAGCCGCTCCGCCGTGAGTGCGAGGCGGACTTCCAGGAGTTGTACTCCTACCCCGATGCCGACGCCGGGAGTCGCTCCGCGGAGCCCGACGACGACGCCGGGGAGGAGACGCTGTTCCTCGAGGGCGAGTTGTTCGACCTCGAACCCGTGTTGCGGGACGCGGTGGTGCTTTCACTGCCCCTGCAGCCGGTGTGCCGGGAGGATTGCCCGGGTCTGTGCCCCGAGTGCGGGGTGCGACTGGAGACCGATCCGGATCACCGGCACGACGACGCCGTCGACATCCGTTGGGCGGCGCTGCGGGAGCTGTCGGGGACCCTCGGGTCCGCGGGGGCCGACGCGGAAGAAGAGAAGCCTCCCCGCGCCGGCGGGGACGAACCACAGGAGAAGTAGCCGTGGCCGTTCCGAAGCGGAAGATGTCGCGCAGCAACACGCGCCACCGCCGGTCGCAGTGGAAGGCTGCGGTCCCCAACCTCGCCGCGTGCGAGCGTTGCCGCGAGCCCAAGCTGCAGCACACCGCGTGCACCAACTGCGGCACCTACAACCGCCGCCAGGTGCTTGAGGTCTGACGGGCGGGTGACGGGCTCCATGCCGGACGCCGGCACCACGCGTTCCGCGGTGTCCGCGGAGGAGATCTCGTCCCCTGCGACTCTGGAAGGGCGGCTCGGCTACAAGGTCGAGACCGCCCTTCTGGTGCGTGCGCTGACCCATCGCAGCTACGCCTACGAGCACGGGGGCCTGCCCACCAACGAGCGGCTGGAGTTCCTCGGGGACTCCGTTCTCGGCCTGGTGGTCACCGACACGCTCTACAAGCGCCATCCCGAGCTGCCCGAGGGACAACTGGCCAAACTGAGGGCCGCCGTGGTCAACTCACGGGCCCTCGCGGAGGTCGCCCGGGGACTGGATCTGGGTGCCTTCGTGCGCCTGGGACGCGGGGAGGAGGGGACCGGCGGCCGGGACAAGGCGTCGATCCTCGCCGACACCCTGGAGGCGGTCATCGGCGCGGTCTACCTGGACTGTGGTCTGGCCGCCGCCGACGAGCTCGTGCACCGGCTCTTCGATCCGCTGATCGAGCGCTCCGCCGGCCTGGGGGCCGGCCTGGACTGGAAGACCAGTCTCCAGGAACTGAGCGCCGCCCGCGGATTGGGCGTGCCGGAGTACGAGATCACCGAGACCGGCCCCGATCACGAGAAGACCTTCACCGCAGCCGCCCGGGTGGCCGGTACCGCCTACGGCACCGGAACCGGGCGCAGCAAGAAGGAAGCCGAGCAGCAGGCCGCCGAGGCCGCCTGGCGGGCCATCCGGGCCGTCGCGGACGGTGAGGCCGCGTTGGCCGAGGCCGCCGACTCCTCCGGTTCGGTGGGGGTCCCCGCCGACGAGACCGCGGCGCCCGACGCCGCGTCGGGGGACGGGAGCCCGGAACGACACCCCGAGGCCGGCCCGTCGGACGACGCGTCCGCCGCCGGGGGGCGCTGAGCGGTGCCCGAACTGCCCGAGGTGGAAGTGGTGCGCCGGGGCCTGGAGCGCTGGGTGGCCGGTCGAACCGTCGCCGCCGTGGAGGTGCTCCACCCCCGCGCCGTGCGACGCCACGAGGCCGGCCCCCGCGACTTCGCGGACCGGCTCCTCGGGCGTCGTCTCGCCGTACCGCGGCGCCGGGGGAAGTACCTGTGGCTCCCCCTGGGGGAGACCGGGGAAACGCGGGGCGGGGACGCCCCGGCACTCTCGCTCCTGGCCCACCTCGGCATGAGCGGGCAGTTGCTGATCCAACCGGCGGAGGCGCCCGACGAGCGTCACCTGCGGGTGCGGATCTCCTTCACCGACGCGGGACCGGGCGAGCTGCGCTTCGTCGACCAACGCACCTTCGGCGGCCTCTCCCTTCACCCCTGTTCCCCCGGTGACGCCGAAGGGCTGCCGGACGTGATGGGCCACATCGCCCGCGACCCCCTGGACCCGGCCTTCGACGAGGATGCCTTTCCCGCGGCCCTGAGGCGTCGACGCACCACCGTCAAGCGGGCGCTGCTCGACCAGACGCTGATCAGCGGGGTCGGCAACATCTACGCCGACGAGGCGTTGTGGCTGGCGCGGCTGCACTACGACCGTCCCACCGACACCCTCACCCGCCCCCGGGTCGCGGAGCTCCTGGCCGGGGTGCGCGAGGTGATGACCGCGGCGCTGGAGGCCGGTGGCACCAGCTTCGACAGCCTCTACGTCAACGTCAACGGCGAGTCGGGGTACTTCGACCGTTCGCTCAACGTCTACGGCCGGGCCGGGCTGCCGTGCCGGCGCTGCGCCGCCCCGATACGGCGGGAACCGTGGATGAACCGCTCGAGTTACCGCTGCCCGGTCTGTCAGCGACCCCCGCGGTCCCGCCCGACCGTTTCCCGACGGGCGGGCATCGGGACCCGCGCCACCTGATCGTCCGGTTCCCCGGAACGGGCGGGTGCGCGGTACGGGGTTCGGGTCTCCCGACTCCGGCGTCCGGTCGGCGAGGGGGAGCCCCGGCCACCGGGGCGGGCCGTGCCGTCGGTCGCCGGACGGGGGTCCGTGCGGCGACCGGACATCCCGCTCAGTACCCGAAGTTCTGCGTCCACCACGGGCCGCCGGGGCCCGAGTGCACACCCACTCCCAGGGTGCGGAAGTCGCAGTTGAGGATGTTGGCCCGGTGGCCCTCGCTGTTCATCCAGGACTCCATCACCGAGGCGGCGCTCTGCTGGCCGCGGGCGATGTTCTCCCCGCCGAGGTTCCCTATCCCCGCCGCCGAGGCGCGATCCCAGGGGGAGCGTCCGTCGGGGTCGGTGTGGGAGAAGAAGGAGCGGTTCGCCATGTCCCGGCTGAAATCGCGGGCCAGTCGCCCCAGGGCGCTGTCGTGCACCAGCGGACTGCAACCGGCGCGTGCGCGTTCGGCGTTGACCAGTCGCAGAACCTCGGCCTCGGCCGTCTCCGCGGGGTCCTCGCTGCCGGAGGAGGAGCCGCCGGACGGCGGTGGCGTGGTCGGGCTCGGACTGCGGGGGGTCTCGGGAGCGGAGGTGCCGGGGGTCGGGGTC
>NZ_VKHS01000323.1 GCF_014141525.1 Streptomyces calidiresistens | reverse complement strand
GCGGAGGGCACCGGGACGCGGGCGCGTCGGCCGACGGGGAGCGCGGCACGACCGTCCGGGAGGGGGGCCGGGCGCCCCGGGAGTCCGGCCGGCACGGCGGGCTCCCCGGGCACGACGGCTTCGGGGACCACGGGGACCACGGGGGACCACCCGCCCGGACCGGCGGCGGGTTCCGCGCGGCGGTGCGGCTGGCCGTCGGTCCGCGCACCCTGCGGGAGGGCGCGCACCTGCTGGTGAACTTCCCGATCGCGAGCGTCCTGTTCCTCTTCGCCGTCGTCGGCCTGATGGTGTCGGGCGGCCTGCTGGTGCTGGTCGTGGGGCTGCCGCTGCTGTGCCTGGTACTGGTGGCGGTGCGCGGGGTGGGTTTCCTGGAGCGCGCCCGGGCCCGGGCGCTGCTGCGCATCGACGTGCCCGACCCCCGCCCGCTGCGCCCGCGCGGGGGGCGCCGGGATGCCACGGCGTGGATCGGGGCGGTGCTGCGCAGCGGGGAGTGCTGGCGGGCCACGGTGTACGCCCTGGTGCACTTCCCGTGGGCGGTCTTCACCTTCGGCACGGTGCTGACGCTGTGGTCGGCCGGCCTGGGCCTGGCGACGATGCCGCTGTGGGCGTGGACCCTGGGCGGGAACGACGGCCCCGGCATCAACGTGGACGGGCAGGGCGGCGGCTGGATCTGGGACAGCCCGCCGGAGTACGCGCTGGGCCTGGTGGTGGGTTGCCTGCTGCTGCTCCTGGCGGGCGGCGTGATCCGCGGGCTGGCGCACGTGGACCGGATGCTGGTGGCCGGCCTGCTCGGCCCCTCGGCGGAGCAGTCGCGGATCGAGGAGCTGGAGACCAACCGCTCGGTGGTGGTGGACACCACCTCGGCCGACCTCCAGCGGATCGAGCGGGACCTGCACGACGGCGCGCAGGCGCGACTGGTGGCGCTGGCGATGAGCCTGGGGCTGGCCAAGGAGAAGCTGGACGAGGACCCGCGGACGGCGGCCCGGATGGTGGACGAGGCGCACGGCGAGGTGAAGCTGGCGCTCCAGGAGCTGCGGGACCTGGCCCGGGGCATCCGGCCGGCGATCCTCACCGACCGGGGTCTGGGCCCGTCACTGTCGGCGGTGGCGTCCCGCTGCACGGTGCCGGTGACGATGGAGGTGGACCTGCCGCAGCGGCCGGCCGAGGCGATCGAGGGCATCGTCTACTTCACCGTCTCGGAACTGCTGCAGAACGTGAGCAAGCACAGCGGTGCCGACGCGGCGCTGGTGGACATCTGGCGGGCCGACGAGTGGCTGATGGTGCAGGTCGCCGACAACGGTCGGGGCGGCGCCCGGACGGAGGGCGGCACGGGTCTGGCCGGGCTGGCCGGCCGGCTCGGGGCGGTGGACGGGCGGTTGATGCTCTCCTCCCCGCAGGGCGGGCCCACCACGGTGACCGCCGCGCTGCCCTGGCGGGGCCGCTCCTGAGCCCCGCGGCCCCTCACCGGGTGCCCCGCGCGTCCGGTGCCGTCCCGGCTCCCGGACGACGACCGCCCGGACGGTGAGATGCTGGGCGGGTCCCGTCGACGGCGGCGGGCGGGAGCCGCGAGGGGGTTGCGGGTGACGGTGCGGGCGGTGATCGCCGAGGACTCGGTGCTGTTGCGCGAGGGGCTGACCCGGTTGTTGACCGATCGGGGCCTGGAGGTGGTCGCGGGCGTCGGGGACGGCGAGGCGCTGGTGCGCGCGGTGGAGGAGTTGGCGGCCGGTGACGGGGTGCCGGACGTGGCGGTGGTGGACGTGCGGATGCCGCCCACCCACACCGACGAGGGGCTGCGGGCGGCGGTACGGCTGCGGCAGCGGTACCCGGACCTGGGGGTGCTGGTGCTGTCCCAGTACGTGGAGGAGCAGTACGCCACGGAGCTGCTGGCCGGCTCCAGCCGCGGGGTGGGGTATCTGCTCAAGGACCGGGTGGCGGAGGTGCGGGAGTTCACCGACGCGGTGCGGCGGGTCGCGGAGGGCGGCACGGCGCTGGACCCGGAGGTGGTCAGTCAGCTGCTCGGCCGCAGCCGGCGGCAGGACGTGCTGGCGGCGCTGACCCCGCGCGAGCGGGAGGTGCTGGGGTTGATGGCCGAGGGCCGCACCAACGCCGCCATCGCCGCGGCGCTGGTGGTGAGCCACGGCGCGGTGGAGAAGCACGTGAGCAACATCTTCCTGAAGCTGGGCCTGGCGCAGAGTGATACCGATCACCGGCGGGTGCTGGCGGTGCTGACCTACCTCAATTCCTGAGCGGGTCCCGGTCGAACGATCGGGTCGGTGGCTCCACGGGCTCCCGGACCCCCGGCGCGCGAGCCGCCGCGCGGGGGTGCGGAGGGGGGCGCCGGCGCCCCTCGGCGCCCCGAACCGGGCCCGCGGTCAGGGGCGATGGCCGTTCGGCCGGCCCCGGGAGCGGTCCGCGGGACGGCGTTCCCGGAGGGCCGGGGACGGGCGGCGCGGAGGCGGGTCCCGGGTCGAAGATCGGGGTGCGGCTCGGTCCGGGGACCGAGCCGCGAACCCCTCCCAAGGGGGACGAATCACCGTCTCATTTTCGGGTCCACGATGTGAGAGCCCCCGGGAAGGGCATCCTTACCCCCGTACGATGGCCGTCAGGAGTCGCCTCGAAGGAGGGCCAGAGAAGTGACCAGCCAGGCCGGCCCGGACACCCGGGACGCCGAGACCCCCACCGACCCGGCCGCCGACACGGCGACGGGCACGGCCGGGGCCGCACAGCCGTCCACCACGACCGAGGCGGGCACGATGGGCACCACGGGCACGACGGGCACCACCGGCACCACCGGCACCACCGGCAAAGAGGTCAGGCGCCTGGACCGGGTGATCATCCGGTTCGCGGGCGACTCCGGCGACGGCATGCAACTCACCGGTGACCGCTTCACCTCCGAGACCGCCTCGTTCGGCAACGACCTCTCCACCCTGCCGAACTTCCCGGCCGAGATCCGGGCCCCCGCCGGCACCCTGCCGGGCGTCTCGTCCTTCCAGGTGCACTTCGCCGACCACGACATCCTCACCCCCGGCGACGCGCCGAACGTGCTGGTGGCGATGAATCCGGCGGCCCTGAAGGCGAACATCGCGGACGTGCCGCGCGGCGCGGAGATCATCGTCAACACCGACGAGTTCACCACCCGCGCCATGGCCAAGGTCGGCTACGCCTCCAGCCCCCTGGAGGACGGCTCCCTGGAGGGCTACAGCGTCCACCCGGTGCCGCTGACCACCCTGACGGTGGAGGCGCTCAAGGGCTTCGACCTCACCCGCAAGGAGGCCGGCCGGTCCAAGAACATGTTCGCGCTCGGCCTGCTGTCGTGGATGTACCACCGGCCGACCGAGGGCACCGAGAACTTCCTGCGGACCAAGTTCGCCAACAAGCCGCACATCGCCGAGGCCAACCTGGCCGCCTTCCGCGCGGGCTGGAACTTCGGCGAGACCACCGAGGACTTCGCCACCTCCTACGAGGTGGCCCCGGCGACCTCCGCGTTCCCGCCCGGCACCTACCGGAACATCTCCGGGAACCTGGCGCTGTCCTACGGACTGGTCGCCGCGTCCCACCAGGCGGACCTGCCGCTGTTCCTCGGCTCGTACCCGATCACCCCGGCCTCGGACATCCTGCACGAGCTGTCGAAGCACAAGAACTTCGGCGTGCGGACCTTCCAGGCCGAGGACGAGATCGCCGGCATCGGCGCCGCCCTGGGCGCCGCCTTCGGCGGCAGCCTGGGCGTGACCACCACCTCCGGCCCCGGTGTGGCGCTGAAGTCCGAGACGATCGGCCTGGCGGTCTCCCTGGAGCTGCCGCTGCTGATCGTGGACATCCAGCGCGGCGGCCCCTCCACCGGTCTGCCCACCAAGACCGAGCAGGCCGACCTGATGCAGGCCATGTACGGCCGCAACGGCGAGGCGCCGGTGCCGATCGTCGCCCCGGCCACCCCGGCCGACTGCTTCGACGCCGCCATCGAGGCCGCCCGCATCGCCCTGGTCCACCGCACCCCGGTCTTCCTGCTCTCCGACGGCTACCTGGCCAACGGCTCCGAGCCCTGGCGGATCCCCGACCCGGAGGAGCTGCCCGACCTGCGGGTGCGCTTCGCCACCGGGCCGAACCACGTCGAGGAGAACGGCACCGAGGTCTTCCACCCCTACAAGCGGGACCCGGAGACCCTGGCCCGCCCCTGGGCCGTGCCCGGCACCCCCGGCCTGGAACACCGCATCGGCGGCATCGAGAAGCAGGACGGGACGGGGAACATCTCCTACGACCCGGCCAACCACGACTTCATGGTCCGCACCCGCCAGGCCAAGGTCGACGGCATCGAGGTCCCGGACCTGGAGGTCGACGACCCGAGTGGCGAGGCCCGGGTGCTGGTGCTCGGCTGGGGCTCCACGCACGGCCCGATCACCGCCGCCACCCGCCGCATCCGCCGCGCCGGGGGCCGGATCGCCCGCGCCCACCTGCGCCACCTCAACCCCTTCCCCGCCAACCTCGGCGAGGTCCTGCGCCGGTACGACAAGGTGGTGCTCCCGGAGATGAACCTGGGCCAGCTCGCCGCCCTGCTGCGCGCGAAGTACCTCGTGGACATCGCGTCCATCACGCAGGTCACCGGCCTGCCGTTCAAGGCCGAGCAGCTCGCATCCGCGCTCAAGGAGGCAGTCGATGCCCACTGAGGCCCTCTCCCTGGTGCCGAAGTCCGAGGCCAAGCAGTCCATGAAGGACTTCAAGTCCGACCAGGAGGTCCGCTGGTGCCCCGGCTGCGGCGACTACGCCGTGCTGGCCGCCGTGCAGGGCTTCCTTCCGGAGCTGGGACTGGCCCGGGAGAACATCACCTTCGTCTCCGGCATCGGGTGCTCCAGCCGCTTCCCGTACTACATGAACACCTACGGGATGCACTCCATCCACGGGCGCGCCCCGGCCATCGCCACCGGCCTGGCCGCCGCCCGCCGCGACCTGTCGGTGTGGGTGGTCACCGGTGACGGCGACGCGCTGTCCATCGGCGGCAACCACCTCATCCACGCCCTGCGGCGCAACGTCAACCTGAAGATCCTGCTGTTCAACAACCGGATCTACGGTCTGACCAAGGGCCAGTACTCCCCCACCTCCGAGGCGGGGAAGATCACCAAGTCCACCCCCATGGGCTCGCTGGAGGCGCCGTTCAACCCGGTCTCGCTGGCGCTCGGCGCGGAGGCCTCCTTCGTCGCCCGCACCATCGACAGCGACCGCCGGCACCTCACCGACGTGCTGCGCGCCGCCGCGCAGCACCCGGGCACGGCGCTGGTGGAGATCTACCAGAACTGCAACATCTTCAACGACGGCGCCTTCGACGCCCTGAAGGACAAGCAGCGCGCGCAGGAGGCGGTCGTCCGCCTGGAGCACGGGCAGCAGATCCGCTTCGGCGCCCCCTGGCCGGAGGCCGAGGGCGGCGACGGCCTGGGCCGCCTCGGCGTGGTCCGCGACCCCGCCACCGGTGAGCTGGACACCGTGGACGTCACCGTCGAGGGCACCGACCGGGTGCTCGTGCACGACGCGCACGCCGCCTCCCCGGCCACCGCCTTCGCGCTCTCCCGCCTCGCCGACGCCGACACCCTGCACCGCACCCCCATCGGCGTGCTGCGCAGCGTGCGCCGGCCGGTGTACGAGGACCAGATGGCCGACCAGCTGGACGAGGCCGTCGAGCGCAAGGGCAAGGGCGACCTCGGCGCCCTGCTCGCGGGCAAGGACACCTGGACGGTCGTCGGCTGACACCCGTCCCGGCACACCCCCGTTCCACACCCGGCCCCCGCCGCGCCCCGCGCGGCGGGGGCCGGCGCGTGGG
>NZ_VKHS01000322.1 GCF_014141525.1 Streptomyces calidiresistens | reverse complement strand
GCACCGTCCCCCACCGAACCCCCGGCGGCCTCTTCGTCCCCGACCCCGGCGCGGAGGCGCACGAGGTGTTGCGGGCGGCACCGGCACGCATCGACCTCACCCCCGGCACCCCCGACCTCGCGGCCTTTCCCCGGACGGCCTGGTTGCGCGCGGAGCGCGCCGTGTTCGAGGACCTGCCCGCCGCCGACCTCGGCTACGGCGACCCGCGCGGCACCGCCGCGCTGCGCACCGCCGTCGCGGGGTGGGTCGGCCGCACCCGGGGGATCGCCGTGGACCCGGCGGCGGTCCTCGTCGTCTCCGGCACCGCCCAGGCGCTGGGCCTGCTCGCCGAAACCCTCCGGGCGGAGGGAGTGGACCGGGTGGCGGTCGAGGACCCCGGCTCGATGGGCGTGCGGGAGGTGCTGCGCGCACGCGGCCTGGACACCCCGCCGATCCCGGTGGACGACGAGGGCGCGGACATCGACGCCCTGCGCGCCGAGGGCGTCCGGGCCGTCCTCCTGACCCCCGCCCACCAGTTCCCCACCGGGGCGGTGCTGGGCGGGGACCGCCGGCGGGCCCTGATGCGGTGGGCCGAGGAGGTGGACGGCCTGATCGTGGAGGACGACTACGACGCCGAACACCGCTGGGACCGCCCCCCGGTACCCGCCCTGCAGGCACTGCTCCCGGACCGGGTGGTCCACCTGGGCAGCCTCTCCAAGACCCTCGCGCCCGGCCTGCGGATCGGCTGGTTGATCGCCCCGCCCGCCCGACGGTCCGCCCTCGTGGAGGCCAAGCGCCTCGCGGACCTGGGCACCTCCGTCCTGCCGCAACTGGTCGTCGCCCGACTGATGGAGTCCGGCGCTCTCGAACGCCACCTGCGGTTCCTGCGGACCCGGCACCGGCAGCGCCGGGACGCCATGATCACAGCCCTGGCCCGCCACCTGCCCGGCGGCACGGTGCACGGCGCCGCGGCCGGCCTGCACCTGACGGTGACCTTCCCGGAGGGCGACGACCTCCGGGCCGCCGCCGCGGCGCTGGAGGCGGGGGTGCGCGTCCACCCCCTGTCCTGGCACCGGTTCTCCCGGCCCGGGCCCCCGCACCCGTCGCCCCGCCGCCCGGGCCTGGTGCTGGGATACGCCGCCCACCCGCCGGGAGCGATCACCGAAGGAGTGGCACTGCTGGGCGGGGCGGTGCGCGGCCTCCTCGGCCCCTCGCACGGCACCCCCCGCCGCCCGGGCCCGGCCGCCGGGGCCGTCGGGGTCAACCCCGGTGGGAGCCCGACGGGTTGAGCACCGGCCCGATCCCCCGGGGGCGGAGGGGAGCCGGCCGCCCACCGGGACGCGCCCGGTCGGCCGCGTCGGCAGGCGCGTCCCGCCGGCAGACGACGGCCCGGGCCTGTCAGAATGCACGGGCCGTGCCGGTCCCGGTACGGCGAACCGATCCCGGCGGACCGGTCCCGCGCCCGCGCGCCCCCCTGCGCGGACGGCCCGGACCCGGACCGTCGACACCGGGCAAGAGGAGGCAGGGGCACTCGCCCCGAGAGCACCGTGACACAGTCCGCACAGACCCTTCCCGCCGGCACCGGCCGCACCGTCGAGGCCAGGATCGCCGAGGAACTGGCGGTCGCGGAGGGACAGGTGGTGGCGGCCGTCGGACTGCTGGACGGCGGCGCCACCGTGCCCTTCGTCGCCCGCTACCGCAAGGAGGCGACCGGCGGCCTCGACGACGCCCAGCTGCGCACCCTGGAGGAGCGCCTGCGCTACCTGCGCGAACTGGAGGAGCGCCGGACCGCGATCCTGGAGTCCATCCGGGAACAGGGCAAGCTGGACGAGGCCCTGGAGACCGCCATCCGCGCCGCGGAGACCAAGGCCCGGCTGGAGGACATCTACCTCCCCTTCAAGCCCAAGCGGCGGACCAAGGCGCAGATCGCCCGCGAGGCCGGCCTCGAACCCCTGGCCGACGGCCTGCTGACCGACCCCTCGGTCGAGCCCACCGCCGCGGCGGCCGCCTTCGTGGACGCCGAACGCGGTGTCCCGGACGTCGACGCCGCCCTGGCCGGCGCCCGCTCCATCCTCGTGGAGCGCTTCGGCGAGGACGCCGACCTCATCGGCGAGCTGCGCGAGCGCATGTGGAACCGGGGCCGGTTGATCGCCCGGGTGCGCCCCGGCAAGGAGGAGGCCGGCGCGAAGTACTCCGACTACTTCGATGTCGCCGAGCGGGTCGCCGAACTGCCCTCGCACCGGGCCCTGGCGATGTTCCGGGGGGAGAAGGAGGACATCCTCGACCTCGCCCTGGAGCCCGAGGCGGGCGAGGACGGGGAGCCGGAGTCCGCCGCCTACGAGCGGGCCGTCGCCCACCGCTTCGGCATCGTCGACCGGGGGCGCCCCGGTGACACCTGGCTGGCGGAGACCGTCCGCTGGGCGTGGCGCACCCGCATCCTCGTCCACCTCGGCATCGATCTGCGCTCCCGCCTGCGGGCCGCCGCCGAGGACGCCGCGGTCGGCGTCTTCGCCGCCAACCTGCGCGACCTGCTGCTCGCCGCGCCCGCCGGCACCCGCGCCGTGCTCGGCCTGGACCCCGGCCTGCGCACCGGCGTCAAGGTCGCCGTCGTCGACGCCACCGGCAAGGTCGTGGACACCGACACGGTCTACCCCCACGCCCCCCAGCGGAAGTGGGACCAGGCCCTGGAGCGGCTGGGCGAGCTGGCCGCCCGGCACCGGGTGGAGCTGGTCGCCATCGGCAACGGCACCGCCTCCCGCGAGACCGACCGACTGGCCGCCGACCTCATCGCCCGGCACCCGGAGCTGAACCTCACCAAGACACTGGTCTCCGAGGCGGGCGCCTCGGTCTACTCCGCCTCCGCCTTCGCCTCCCGCGAACTGCCCGAGCTGGACGTGTCGCTGCGCGGCGCGGTCTCCATCGCCCGCCGACTCCAGGACCCCCTGGCCGAGCTGGTCAAGATCGACCCGAAGTCCATCGGGGTCGGCCAGTACCAGCACGACCTCTCCGAGACCAAGCTCTCCCGTTCCCTGGACGCGGTGGTCGAGGACTGCGTGAACGGCGTCGGCGTCGAGGTCAACACCGCCTCCGCGCCGCTGCTGGCCCGGGTCTCCGGCATCGGCTCCGGCCTCGCCGAGAACATCGTCGCCCACCGCGACGAGAACGGCCCCTTCCGCAGCCGCAAGGAGCTGCGGAACGTCGCCCGGCTCGGCCCCAAGGCCTTCGAGCAGTGCGCCGGCTTCCTGCGGGTGCGCGGCGGGGAGGACCCGCTGGACGCCTCCAGCGTCCACCCCGAGGCGTACCCGGTGGTCCGCCGGATCGCCGAGCGCACCGGCACGGACGTCGCCGGTCTGATCGGCAACACCGCCGTGCTGCGCGGACTGCGCCCGGAGGACTTCACCGACGACACCTTCGGCGTGCCCACCGTCACCGACATCCTGCGCGAGTTGGAGAAGCCGGGGCGCGACCCCCGGCCGGCCTTCCGCACCGCCCGCTTCAAGGAGGGCGTGGAGAAGATCGGCGACCTGGAGCCGGGCATGGTGCTGGAGGGCGTGGTCTCCAACGTCGCCGCCTTCGGCGCCTTCGTGGACATCGGCGTCCACCAGGACGGCCTGGTGCACGTCTCGGCGATGTCGGAGAAGTTCGTCTCCGACCCGCGCGAGGTCGTCAAGCCGGGCGACGTGGTGCGGGTGCGGGTGCTGGACGTGGACATCCCGCGCAAGCGGATCTCGCTGACGCTGCGGCTGGACGACGAACCGGGCGCCGGACGCGGACGCGGCGGCCGGGACCGGGGCGGCCGGGGTGGTCGCGAGAGCCGCGACGGCCGTCCGGAGGGCAACGGCAACGGCCCGCGCGAGCGCGGCGGTCGGGGCGACCGGGGCGGCGCGCCCCGGCAGCGCGACCGTCGCGGCGGGGAGCGGCGCGGCGCGCCGGCCCCGATCAACAGCGCCATGGCCGACGCGCTGCGCCGCGCCGGTCTGACCGGCGGCGAGGGCCGCCGCTGACCCCGCACGCGGTCCCTCCGGGGCCCGGTCCCTCCCACCCGGGAGGGACCGGGCCCCGGAGGCGTTCGGGTGCCGATCGGCGAGCCCCGGCGGAGCGGCATGCGCGGGCTTGAATCCTGCGGGGCGCCTCACAGAAGGTGCTCACCCCCACCGGTCGACTCGCCGGCGGAGCCCTCCCGGGTACCCGACCGGGCACATCAACCGGTTCGGCGAGCACGGCACCCGTGAACTCGGCGTCCGGCCCGAGGCGTACGACCCGAAACCCGACGTCGACTTCACCCCGCTGCGCGAGCAGGCCCCGACCGCCACCGGCCTCCCCCGGGCCGCTTGACCGACCGCGCGCCTTCTCGGATCGACCGGTCGATCGATCCGAGTCCGAGCTCCGTCCCCGGCCCCGGCCCCGGCCCCGAGAGCGTCGGAGGACGTTCCCGGGGCCGGGGAACAAAGCTCGAGCTCACCGCCGGTTGTCGCACGGGAGCACGGCGCACGGCGCCGGCCCCTGGTTCAATCCCTCCGTGGTGCCCGGCCGGGACCGGCGTGCAGGTGCGCACGCGTCCCCTGCGGACCGAACAGGACAAGGAGTTCGACCGCGCCGCCGTCCGCGCTGCCCAGCCAGTGGGGCAGCGTCGTGTCGAATTCAGCCGCCTCACCGAATGACAGGACCAGGTCGCGCTCACCGACCAGCAGTCGCAGCCGCCCGTTGAGCACGTACAGCCATTCGGAGCCCTCGTGGGTCTGCGGCGTCGGCACCAGCGGTTCCGGACTCGCCGGGATGATCACCTTGAAGGCCCGGGTGCCTCCCGGCCGGTGGGACAGAGGCACGAACACCATGCCGAACCGCCGGATCGGCTTCAGGTGGATACGGGGATCGCCGGTGCGCGGGGCGCCGACGAGGTCGTCCAGGGGGACGTCGTAGGTGCGGGCCAACGGGAGCAGCAGCTCCAGGGTCACCCGGCGGCGGCCGCTCTCCAGCCGGGACAGCGTGCTCTCCGAGACCCCGGTCACCGCCGCGAGTGCGGCCAGGGTGATGCCGCGTTCGCGGCGCAGCACCCGCAGCCGGGGCCCCACGGAGCCGAGCGCGTCCTCCGGTTCACCGTTCATCGCACCATCTTGCGGGAACTGCAAGACGGCGTGCCAATTCGCGACGGTCCGGGCAAGAGTGGGTCGCGTCCCCCGGCAACGACGACAAGAAGGGTCATCGATGAGCACCACTGATGCGGCCGCGTTCTGGAACGACCTGTACGCGGACCGCCCGGCGCCCGCCGATCCGCAGCCGAACGCCACGCTCACCGAGACGGTAGCGGGCCTGCCGCCCGGCACCGCGCTCGACCTGGGATGCGGCGAGGGCGGCGACGCGCTCTGGCTCGCCCGCCGGGGGTGGCAGGTCACCGCCGTCGATGTGTCGGCCGTGGCGGTCGGGCGCCTCGCCGACCTCGCCGCCTCGTACGGCCTGGCCGGGCGCATGGCGGCCGAGCGGCACGACCTGCGCGAGACCTTCCCCGGTGGCGCGTTCGACCTCGTCTGCGCCCACTACCTGCACACCCCCTTCGACCTGGACCGGGCGGCCGTGTTGCGTACGGCCGCGCACGCCCTGCGCCCGGGCGGGCGGCTGCTGGTGGTCGACCACGGTTCGGTCGCTCCCTGGTCATGGGAGCAGGACGCCCGCTTCCCGTCCCCGCGGGAGGTCGCCGCCGGTATCGGCCTGGACGCGGGGACGTGGCCGGTCGAGCGCGCCGCCGCACCCCGCCGGACCGCTACCGGTCCGGGAGGGCGTACGGCCGAGGTCACCGACCACGTACTGGTCATCCACCGCGCCCGCTGAACCCGCCCGCC
>NZ_VKHS01000321.1 GCF_014141525.1 Streptomyces calidiresistens | reverse complement strand
GGCGGCGTGGGCGGCCGGGGCCGCCGAACCGGCGAGCAGGACGGCGAGCAGGGCCGCCGGGGCCGTGACGCGCGACCGGGCGGCGCGGCGGAGCAGTGGAGCGATCATGGGCGCCACTGTGACCGGGCGGACGGCGGACCGGCGGGATCTTCACTCGTGGGGGGCGTGTCCCCGGGGCGGGCCTGACGGATCGTGAACACCGTTCGTCCGACAAGCCGTTGATCGTCGTGCCGAGAGGGCCGGGGTGGTCGTTCCGGGCGCGGGTGGGGCCCCCGCGCCCGGAACGACGGGAGCGCCCGGCGCCCGAGGCTCAGGACGCGGCGGGGGGCCGCTCGCCGAGCATCTCCCGGCGGGCGGCCCAGAACTCCTCGAAGGAGAGCAGGCCGTCGCCCGTGCGGTCCTGGAGGGAGATGAGCCGGCGTGCGTCCCCGGTCTCCACGTCGATGCCGCTGTCCACCAGGACCTGTCGCAACTCCTCGGGGGTGACGCGACCGTCGCCGTTGAGGTCGAAACGGTCGAAGATCTCCCGGGCCTCGGCCCGGGCGGCCTCCTCGGCGGGGATGTCGGGGGTCTCGGGGTTCACGCGCTGCTCCGGAAGGTACGGGACCCCGGTGGGGCACCGGGGTCGGGCGGGTCGGACGGCTCGGACGGGCGCGCCGGTCGGCGGGTGCCCGTCCGGCACCTACCCCGGCGCCCGGCGGGCATCCGCCGGGCGGGGCCCACCGACGAAGAGGCGGGGAACCGGCTTTCGGTTCCCCGCCCCCGCGTCGGATCACGGAGCGTTCAGCCCTTCCCCGTCCCACCGGCCCCGCGGCGACGCCGGGAGCCGTTGGACGCGCCCCCGCGGCCCGGGGCCCCACCCCGGTCGGACCGTTTCAGACCGTCCACCGGCACCACTCCGTCCACCGGCACCACGCGGTCGGCACCCCGCACCGCGTCGATGTCCTCCACCCCGTCGGAGGCGGCGGGCTGGACGACCCGCCGGGGCTCCGCCGCCCGCACGGCGCGCAACAGCAGCACCGAGCGGGGCGGGAGGGTCAGGACCTCGCCGGCCGCGTGCCCCGTGTCGGGCGCCCGCGCCTGGTCCTCCAGCGTGGTGTCGAGGACCACCTCGTAGGAATCGGCCCAGGGGGCTCCGGGGAGGGGGAACTCCGCCGGTTCGTGGCCGGCGTGCAGCAGCGCCAGGAAGCTGTCGTCCACCACCGGTCGGCCGCGCGGATCGCGCTGCGGGATGTCCTGCCCGGAGAGGTACATGCCCAGGGTCAGGCCGGGGCGGTACCAGTCCTCCTCGGTCATCTCCCGGCCCTCGGAGGTGAACCACGCCAGGTCGCGGATGCCGTCCGGTCCCTGGCGACGTCCGGAGAAGAAGGCCCGGCGGCGCAGCACGGGGTGGTCGCGGCGCAACCGGATCAGCCGGGTGGTCAGTTCCAGCAGGGGACGCCACTGCGGATCCTCCCGCAGCCCCCAGTCCATCCAGCCGATGGGGCTGTCCTGGCAGTAGGCGTTGTTGTTGCCGCCCTGGGTGCGGCCCATCTCGTCACCGGCGACGAGCATCGGCACGCCGGTGGACAGCAGCAGGGTGGTGAGCATGTTGCGCAGTTGGCGGCGGCGCAGGGCCCGGATGTCGGGGTCGTCGGTCTCGCCCTCGGCGCCGCAGTTCCAGGAGCGGTTGTCGTCGGTGCCGTCCCGGTTGTCCTCGCCGTTGGCCTCGTTGTGCTTGTCGTGGTAGGAGACCAGGTCGCGCAGGGTGAAACCGTCGTGGGCGGTGATGAAGTTGACCGACGCGTAGGGGCGGCGGCCTCCCCAGGCGTACAGGTCGCTGGAGCCCGAGAGCCGGTACCCCAGGTCCCGCACATCGGGCAGGGCGCCGCGCCAGTAGTCGCGCACGGTGTCCCGGTAGCGGTCGTTCCACTCGGTCCACAGCGGCGGGAAGGCGCCCACCTGGTAGCCGCCGCTGCCCACATCCCAGGGTTCGGCGATGAGCTTGACCCGGCGCAGCACGGGGTCCTGGGCGATGACCGCGAGGAACGGCGAGAGCATGTCCACGTCGTGCATGGAGCGGGCGAGCGCGGCGGCCAGGTCGAACCGGAAGCCGTCCACCCCCATCTCCTGCACCCAGTAGCGCAGCGAGTCGGTGATCAGCCGCAGCACCTGGGGCTGGACGACGTGCAGGGTGTTGCCGCAGCCGGTGTAGTCGGCGTAGTAGCGGGCGTCCTCGCCCAGCCGGTAGTAGCCGCGGTTGTCGATGCCGCGGAAGGAGAGCATGGGGCCGAGCTGACCGGCCTCGGCGGTGTGGTTGTAGACCACGTCGAGGATGACCTCGATGCCCGCCCGGTGCAGGGCGCGGACCATCTGCTTGAACTCCCCGACCTGTTGGCCGCGGGTGCCGCTCGCGCTGTACGCGGAGTGCGGGGCGAAGTAGCCGATGGAGTTGTAGCCCCAGTAGTTGCGCAGACCGCGCTTGAGCAGGTGGTCCTCGTGGGCGAACTGGTGGACCGGCAGCAGTTCCACGGCGGTGACGCCCAGCCGCGTCAGGTGGTCGATCGCGGCGGGGTGGGCGAGCCCGGCGTAGGTGCCGCGCAACTCGTCGGGGATGTCGGGGTGGGTCATGGTGAACCCGCGCACGTGCAGTTCGTAGATGACCGAGTCCGACCAGGGGGTCTTGGGGCGCACGTCGTCGGCCCAGGTGTCGGTGTCGTGGACGACGACGCCCTTGGGGACGAAGGGGGCCGAGTCGCGGTCGTCGCGAACGGTGTCGGCGATCTCCTGATCGGGCCAGTCGCGGACGTGGCCGTAGACCTCCGGCGGGAGGGCGAACTCCCCGTCCACGGCCCGGGCGTAGGGGTCGAGGAGGAGTTTGGCGGGGTTCCACCGGGCGCCGGTCCACGGGTCCCACCGGCCGTGGACGCGGTAGCCGTAGCGCTGCCCGGGGCGCACGCCGGGCAGGAAACCGTGCCAGATCTCGTGGGTGTGCTCGGTCAACTCGCAGCGGGTCTCGCGGCCGGCGTCGTCGAACAGGCACAGCTCCACCCCCTCGGCACCGCCCGCCCACAGCGCGAAGCCGGTGCCCTGGACACCGTCGGGGCCGGTGGTGAAGCGGGCGCCGAGCGGCTGCGGGCTGCCGGGCCACACCTCCTGGCCGCCGTCGCCCCCGGAGGGGTCGGGGCGCGGCTCCGCGTCCCGGGGGCCGGTACGGGGGCGGGCCGCCCGCCGATGCGTCCGCGAATCGGCGCCGTCCCGTGGCACCGGGGGTCCCCCGGGACGACCGGAAACGACCGGGTGTCCCGGGCCCGCGCCGGACTCAGGACTCCGTCAGCTCCGGCGGCGGGGTGCGCTCGGCCGACATCGGCTCCACCCGCTCCAACTCGCCCCACACGATGTACCGGTACGTGGAGGTGAAGATCGGCGTGCAGGTGGTCAGCGTGATGTAGCGGCCGGGCCCGGTGGCCCCGGACCCCTCCGGGACGGGGTCCAGCACCCCGATGTCGTAGCGGGAGGTCTCCGGCAGGATCGAGAAGACCCGGTAGACGTACCAGCTGTCCTTGGTCTCGAAGACGATCGGGTCGCCCTCGCGCACCTTGTGGATGTCGTGGAACTTCGCGCCGTGGCCGTCCCGGTGGGCCGCCAGCGAGAAGTTGCCCTCCTCGTCCCAGGGCATCGCCGACTCCACCGGCTGGTCGTAGTAGCCGGCGACCCCGCCGTTGAGGGTGGGCAGGTCGATGCCCTCCTTCACGAGGATCTCGTCGCCGCTCATGGTGGGGACGTGGAGGAAGCCGATGCCGTCCTCGGGGCGGTAGACCCGGGGTTCGTCCGGGTCCTCGGCGTCCTCCGCGCCACCCGCCTCCCAGCTCTCGCGGACGGCGTCGCCGGCCCGGTTGGCCTCCTGGTTGGCGACCACGTTGGTCCACCACAGGGAGTAGACGACGAAGAGGCCGAGCAGGACGCCGGCGGTGATCATCAGCTCGCCGAAGACGCCGATGGCGTGGGCTCCGTGTCGGTCGACTCCGTGACCGGGGTCCGGGCGGTGTCGGTCGTCCCTCCGGGGGGAGCCCCCGCTCCGGGGTCGTCCCCGGGAGCGGTGTCGGTACCGGGCCCGGTGCCCGGCGCCCCGCTCGTCCCGACCGGCCCCGCCGGGTGCCGGGGGGTGGTCGTCGGCCGCTTGCTCATCGTTCTCCGCGTTCTGCTGCGCGTCTGCGTGGTCCGTGTGGACGGGGTCTCCCGAGCGCTCCGGATCCCCCGTCCGGCGCGGTCGGGGCGGGGCCCCGGCGGTGCGCCGGCTCAGGTGACGAGGGCATCCGGCTTCCCCTCGCCGCGTGGCTGTTCGGCGACCATCTCGCCCCAGACGATGAGCCGGAAGGTCGAGGTGAACTCCGGTGTGCAGGTCGTCAGGGTGATGTAGCGGCCGGGTTCGGTGAAGCCGCCCTGCTCGGGTATCGGGTCCAGCACCGAGATGTTCGACGGGGAGGTGGAGTCCAACCGGCTGCGCATCTCGTAGATGTAGTACGTGGTCTCCGTCTCCACGATGATCGGGTCGCCCTCGTTCAGCAGGTTGATGTAGCGGAACGGCTCCCCGTGGGTGTTGCGGTGGCCGGCGAGGCCGAAGTTGCCCTCCTCGTCCCAGGGCATCGCGGTGGGCAGGCGGTCGGCCTCGGAGTAGCGACCGACCATGCCCTTGTCCAGGACGGTGGCCTCGTCCACGCTCTCCGCGATGGGAACCCGCACGTCCAGGGTCGGCAGGTACAGCAGGGCGAAGCCCTCGCCGGCGGAGAAGACTCCGGGGTCGCGGTTCTCCGTCTCCTCCCCGGAGCCGCCCTCCCACTGGTCGACCAGGGAGTTCGCCTCGCGGTCCGCGTGGGCCCGGGCCTCCACGTTGGTCCACCACAGCTGGTAGGTGACGAAGAGCAGCAACAGGACGCCGGTGGTCATCATCAACTCGCCGGCGACGTTGGCGAGTTTGTTGGCACGACTCGCGCGCCGGGCCTTCTCCGCCCGGCGGCGGGCGGCGCGTCCCCCGCCGGAGCCCTCCGCGGTCGCGGCCGGGGCGGGGTCCGGCGTCCCGTCCTCGGCCGCCGGCGGCGCGGCGCGGCGTCGTCGGCCGCCGGCCGGACCGGGATCGAGGAGGTCGTCGGGACGCCGCAGCGCCATGGTCTCGGGATCCGCGGGGGGTGCGGCGTACGGGTCGGCGGGGACGGCGTGGGGATCGGCCGGGTCGGCGTACGGGTCGGCGGGGACGCCGTGGGGGTCGGTCGTGGGCGGGAACACCGCGGTCGGGGCGTCGGTGTCGGCGCGGTTCCCGGTGGCCCCGTACGGGGCGTCGGGGGGAGAGGGCTCCCCGTGGTCGGTCCCGTGACCGGCCGGGTTGCCCGGGTCGATCGGGTGGGTGACCCCGTACGGGTCGGGGGTGTACGGGTCGGCGGTGCGCGGCCGGGCGTCGAGCGGGTCGGGGCCGCGATCCGTGGCGCCCGGCACGGCGGTGCCCCCGGCGCCCCCGGTGCCGTAATCCCCCACCGGGTACGCCTCGGTGCGGTGGCTCCCGCCGCGGGGGGCGGTCGGGTCGTACGCCCCGCCCGTCCCGGTGCCACCGATGCAGTACGGGGCGCGGTCGTCCGTGCCGTACACGGTGCCGTAACCGGCTTCCCGGGGGCGGGAGTCGGTTCCCGGCCCGGCGGTCGCCTCCGGCCCGCCGAAGGGGGAGGGGGCCCCGCGATCGGTCCCGCGATCCCCCCTGCGATCGGCTGGGCGGGCCGGGTCGAGCGGGTTGCCCGGGGCGATCGGGTGGGTGGCCCCGTACGGGTCGGGGGTGTACGGGTCGGCGG
>NZ_VKHS01000320.1 GCF_014141525.1 Streptomyces calidiresistens | reverse complement strand
AGCTCCAAGTCTCGTGGGCTCAGAGATGTGTATAAGAGGCAGCCACAGCACGTCGCTCACCCCCACCGAGACACTCCCGGAAAGGAACCCCCGCATGTCCCATGCGAAGCGTGGACGACGCGGCTGGGCAACGGTCGCCCTCGCGGCCGTGGCGGCGCTGGTCATCAGCCTGATGAGCGCCACCACCAGTCAGGCCCAACCCGTGCAGAGCGGCACCTGGTACGTCATCGAGGCCCGCCACTCCGGCAAGGTCCTGGACGTGGACGCCCGTTCCCAGCAGGACGGCGCCCGCCTCATCCAGTGGACCCGCAACGACGCGACCAACCAGCAGTTCCGGTTCGTCGACGCCGGCGGCGGCTGGTTCCGCATCCAGGCCCGCCACTCGAACAAGGTCGTCGAGGTCCACGACTGGAACGCCTCCGACGGCGCGACCATCGCCCAGTGGACCGACCTCGGCAACACCAACCAGCAGTTCCGGTTCGTCGACGCCGGCGGCGGCTACCACAAGCTGATCAATCGTTTCAGCGGCAAGGCCCTGGACGTCTGGGAGCGTTCGACCGCCGACGGCGCCCGGATCTCGCAGTACACCGAGAACAACAACACCAACCAGCAGTTCCGGTTCCTCCCGGTGAGCGGTTCCGGCGGCGACACCCCGTCGGCGGCCTGCGGCACCGGCACCTACCAGGCCGAGGCCCGGCAGAGCGGCACCACCTGGACGGCGCCCGGCTACTCCGGCACCGACATGCTCGCCGCCATGCGCGCGGCGGTGAACAGCCTGCCGGCCAACCGGACCTCGATGCAGCGGGTGGTCGTGCGCGGCTCCGGCTCCATGCCGGCCAACCAGTCGCTGGACCTGCCCAGTCACACCTCCGTCGAGGTGTGCGGCACGATCAACGTCACCGGCACCCCCGGCGGGGACCACGCGGTCGTGCGCGCCCGGAACGTCACCAACGTCGCCGTGCCGCACCTGACCGTCACCGGCGGCCCGTACTTCGGGATCTTCGCGCGGAACGTGACGGGCCTGCACCTGGGGCAGATCGACCTGCGGGTCACCAACGGCCTCGGCATCCGGATCGACAACCACTCCAACCGCAACGTGCGCACCACCAACGTGCGGATCGACAACGTGTACGTCTCCGGCACCAACAACCACGGCGTGGAGACCTACGGGGTGGACGGGCTGACGATCGGCACCGTCACCGCCCGCAACACCGGTTACTCCGGCCTGCTGCTCAACGACACCATCAACGCCACCGTGCAGCGGGTGGACGCGCAGGGCGCGGGCACCGGCACCGGCTACGCCGCCTTCCGGATGGCCAACCGCAACGGCCGGGTGGGCAGTTCCTACCCGACCAACATCCGGGTCGGCGAGGTCATCGCGCGCGGCGGCGGACGCGGCATCTTCTGCGTCTCGGAGAGCGGTGGGGTGACCATCGACCGGGTGGACATCGCCCAGACCGGCAACAACGCGATCCTGATCGAGAACTGCTACAACGTGAACATCGCCGCACAGGGAGGTACGGTCCGCGACCGTGACATCCGTCTCGCGGCCCGCTCGGAGTTCCCGAACAACCGGGACATCGTCCTGCAGAACCTGACGCTGACCAACTCCGCGTTGACCGAGAACCCCTGCGGCACCAACATCACCTACCGCAACATCACCTTCAACAACAGCTCCCGCAACACCTGCTCCTGACGGGTGGGGCGGGACGGTCCTCCCGGGCGCGCACCGGCGCCCGGCGCCGTTCCCGCCCCGGCCCGCTCCGGAACGACGCGGAAAAGAACAGAACGGGCCGGGGCCGACATCACTCGCCGCCGTCGTCACCGCCGTCGTCGAAGCCCTCGTCCGCGGCCTCCTCCTCGTCGCCGGAGAAGCCGTCCATCATCTGGTTGACCATCATGCCGCCGACCACACCGGCGGCCAGACCCGCGGCACCGGCCGCGACGGCCGTGCCCACGCCGGGGCCGCGCCGCTGCGGCTGCCCCATCCCGGGGTGCATGCCGGGGTGCATGCCCGGTTGGCCCATCCCGGGGTGGGCGCCCGGCATCATGCCCGGCTGCATCCCCGGCTGCATGCCGGGGTGCATCCCCGGCTGCATCCCGGGGTGCATGCCCCCGGCGAACTGCGCGACGGCCGCCTCGCGCCCCTCCAACAGCCGCTCGATCCAGCCGATGACCTCGGCGTTCCAGTCCCGGCCCGCCGGGTCGTGCGGGAGCACCTCGCGCAGCATCCCCGCGGGGTGTCCGGGAGGCAGGGTGCCGGCCCGCTTGTCCGCCTCCAGCACCACCTCCACCCCCTGCGGGTTGGGCAGGAAGGTCATCTCCAGCTCGGCCACCCGGTGGGTGAACCGCTCCGGCGGCACGAGGTCGAACTCCTGGTAGAAGGGCATCTGCTGGCCGGTGCCCGGCAGCGCCTCGGGCACCAGCGCCGCGGCGGCGAAGCCGAAGCCCTCCTGCCCCAGAGCCTCCAGGACGGCCTCCTGGGCCGGCAGCGGCTCGACCGCGAACATGTCCAGGTCACCCTGGTCACGGGCGGCGGCGATGGCCAACTCGGTGCGCACCCCCAGCTCCACGCCCAGCGGCTGGCCGTACAGCTGGGTGATCGGGGTCTGCCAGGGCAGCGTCAGCTCGAAGGGGACGCTGTTGAGCGCGCCCTGCGGCAGGGTGAAGTTCTCCGCGACGACACCGCGGTCGAAGACCGTCAGGTTCTTCCCGTCGCCGGCCGCCCCCGGCGCGCCCGGCGCACCGATCCGGGCGACCAGTTCCAGCGTGATGCGCTGGATCGTGAAATCGGCCTGTCCACCCTGGAGTTGCACCTGACCCCGGAGGGGACCACCCGGCTGGACGGCACCACCCTCCAGCACCGTGTCCACCGTGGGGGCACCCACGCCGATCGATCCCAGCAACCGCTTGAACACCATGTCAGGCGTTCACTCCCTCATCCTCGTGGCAGGCATGTGTCCTTGTTGAACGGGAAGGGGAGGTCACGGGTTCCCACCCCTCCGTCACCGAGCGTGCCCCGAGGTCATCGCGACCACCAGTGCCGAACCGGACACATTCGGTCACGAACCGGCCGTCGAGGGGCGCGCACCGCCGCGGGGGGCGCGCGTGCGCCGGGACGACACCGGCCCGGCGGGTGCCCGGGAGTACCCGGGGATGGCGCGGTGCGGGAACCGGCTCAGTCGGCCGGGGTGGCGGGACGCCCGAGGCGCACCGGCAGCGTCAACGGCCCGTTGGAGATGATCGAGGGCAGCGGCGTGGGGCCCTCCGGCCCGTAGGCGGGCGCCAGCTCCGGGAAGCGCGCGAAGAGCGCCGGTAGCGCGATCGACACCTCCAGGCGGGCCAACGGGGCGCCCAGGCAGTAGTGGACGCCGTGACCGAAGGCCATGTGGTCGCCCCGGGTCTCCCGGGTGATGTCGAACTCGTGGGCGTTCTCGCCGTGTGCGCCCGGGTCCCGGTTGATCGCCGCGTAGTTGACGGCGATCATCTCGCCGGCGCGGAAGCTCTCACCGGTCTCCTCGTCGGTGAAGTCCTCCACCGCGAAGCGCGGGATGATCGTGGCGATCGGCGCCTGGTGGCGCAGCGACTCCTCGATCGCGTCCGCCCACTGCGCCGACCCCGAGGTGAGCGCCGCCAACTGCTCCGGGTGGTTCAGGAGGTTGATCACCGTGCTGCCGATGAGGTTGACGGTGGTCTCGTGGCCGGCGCCGATCAGCAGCAGCAGGCTGTCCAGCAGTTCCTGCTCGGTGAGGTCACCGGCCCGGTGGGCGGCGATGAGGTCGGAGGTGACGTCGTCGCCGGGCGTCTCGCCCTTGAGCGTCACCAGGTCGTTGAGCAGGCCGTAGACGGCGGCGGCCTCGGAGGCGGACTCCTCCGGCGTCAGGCTGGTGTCGAAGAGGGAGCCGATGTGCTTGCGGAAGCCGTCGTGCAGTTGCTCCGGCACGCCGAGCAGCAGGTTGGCGACCTGGAGCGGGAGGACCCAGGCGAAGCGGTCGCGGAGGTCCACCTCGCCGCCGGGCTCGGCGAGGGCCGTGGCGGCGAGGTCGTCGAGGAGCCGGTCGGTGATGGCGGTGATCGGCTCGGCGAAGGCCTTCACCCGGCGGGCGGTGAAGCCGGGGCCCAGGGCCTTGCGCAGGCGGCGGTGCTCGTCCCCGTAGGCGGACAGGGCGTTGCGGACGGCGACCCAGGTGACCAGTTCCCAGTCGGCCGGCACCCGTCCCTCGATCCAGTCCGGCCAGTGCCGGTGGGCGTCCTTGGAGACCCGGGAGGAGGAGAGCAGCCGGCGGGCGAGCCCGGGGTCGGTGATGGTGCGGGCGGGTATGCCGCCCGGCAGCACGGTGGCCGGGGCGGCGCCCAGGGCCCGCAGGGCCCGGGCCTCACCGTGCAGGTCGCGGGCGGTGCCGTCCAGGACGACCGGCTCGCCGGTCGGGGCGGAGGCGGAGGTGTGCGGGCAGCCGGATATCACGCTGTCACTCAAGGGTGCTCCCGGGGTCGTGGGACGGGGACGGTGTCGCGCGCGGAGGGGTGAACGCGACCGGCAGGGTGGTGAGCCCGGAGTGGAACGTGGGCGGACGACGCGAGGCGGGGGCGTCGGGGTCGACGGGCTCCGCGTCGGGCAGTCGGTCCAGCAGCCGGGTCACGGCGGTCTGGGTGATCAGTCGGGCGAGCCCCTGGGCCGGGCAGGCCCGGATGCCGCCGGAGAAGGCGAGGTGACCGCGGTTGTCCTCGCGGCGCATCCCGTCCAGGGCGGGGTCGGTGTTGGCCATGGCGAAGGAGACGAGCACCGGCACCCCGGGCGGGATGGTGACCCCCCCGTAGGGGATGGCCGTGGTCGCGTACAGCGGGCAGTAGTTCGCGACCGGGGGGTCCTCCCACAGCACGCGCTCCACCACGCCCGTGATCGGCCGCGAGCCGGTGTAGGCGTCACCGGCGTACTCGTCGTCGGTGATCAGCCGGTGCAGCGTGTTGGCGATGAGGTTGGTGGAAGGGGTGGTGCCCGCGCCGACCACCAGCAGGATCTGCTGGATCATCTCGACGTCGGTCAACCGCTGGGGCTGTTCGATCATCCACGAGGTCACGTCATCCCCGGGCTCGGCCCGCTTCAAACGGGCCAACTCCAGGCAGGCCGCCTCGAGTTCGGCGTTCGCGCGGGCCGCGTCCGAGACCGTGTCGAACAACCTGGCGATCGCATCCACGATCGTGTAGCCGAGATCCTCCGGACAGCCGAACATGTGCAGCAGCACCTGCATCGGCAGCGGGGCGGCGTACTGCGCCACCAGATCGGCGGTGCCGTCGGCGGCGAACGAGTCGATCAGGGCGTCCGCGATCGCCTCGACCATCGCCGGCAGACCGTGGGTGTCCACCCGGGCCAGGCTGGCGGTGATCGCCCCGCGCAGCCGGGTGTGCTCCAGCCCGTCCTTCCACAGGGCGTTGTCCCGCGGAATGATCATCGGCAGGGCGGGGCTGTCCTCGGGCACCCGCCCCTCGCGCAGGGCCACCCAGTGGCTCGGGTCCTTGCGGAAGGTGCCGGGGGTGTGGCGCAGCAGGTGCAGCGCGGCCTCGTAGGTGGTGGTGATCATGGCGTTCAGGCCGGGACCGAGCTCCACCGGGGCGATCGGCCCCATCGCGCGCAGTTCGCGGTAGACGGCGTGCGGGTCGGCCTGGAAGCGCGGGCCGTACAGCGCCGGTACGGCCGGACGCCGGGTGGCGTGCCGCCCCGTCGGGGCCGGGGCCGGGGCCGCGGCCCCCGTGTACGGGCAGCGCTCGGCCCCCGCCCCGGGGCCGGTGTCCCCACCGGCGAGGTCGCCGGCGGCCGGGGCGGGGGGGACGGAC
>NZ_VKHS01000032.1 GCF_014141525.1 Streptomyces calidiresistens | reverse complement strand
CCGCGAGCCCCGCCGGGGCCGGGCCCCCCGACCCGCCCGCCGGCGTCGATCTGACCGAGGCGACCCTCCGCATCAGGGAGCACATCCTCGGAATGTGCGCGAGCGAGGAGGGTGGTCACCTCGGTGGTTCGATGTCGCTGGTGGAGATCCTCGCGGTCCTGTACCTGCGGGTGCTGCGCCACGACCCCGGCTTCCCCGGCATGCCCGAACGCGATGTACTGCTGCTCAGCAAGGGCCACGGCGGCATCGCTCTGTACGCCGCACTCTGCGAGGCCGGCTACTTCCCGGCCGAGGACCTCGCCGAGTACGCCGAGCACGCCGGACCCTTCACCGCCCACCCCCACCCGGGCATCCCCGGTGTGGAGGTGCCCTCGGGCTCGCTCGGGCACGGCCTGGCGCTCGGGGTCGGCTACGCGCTCGCCCACCGGCTCGACCGGTCCGACCGTCGCTGCTTCGTGGTGATGGGCGACGGTGAGCTCCAGGAGGGATCGGTTTGGGAGGCCGCCTCCGTCGCCGCGTCCCACCGGCTCAACCGGCTGACCGCGATCGTGGACCGCAACGGCCTTCAGATAACCGGCGACACGGAGTCGGTCGGTTCCCTCGAACCGCTGGCGGACCGCTGGCGTGCCTTCGGCTGGCGGGTGGTGGAGGCGGACGGGCACGACACGGTGGCGCTCACCACCGCGCTGGGCGCGGAGCCCGACCCCGAGCGGCCCACCGTGCTCATCGCCCACACCGTCAAGGGCAAGGGTGTCGCCAGGATCGAGGGGCAGGCGCGGAGCCACTACGCCAAGCTCAACCCCCGCCAGAAGCAGCAGCTGCTCAAGGCACTGCGTGCGGACGCGGAGGCCCGCCGATGAGCACCGCGCCCGCGCCCCCGCCTCTTCGTTCGACGCGCGAGGTCTACCGTGACACCGTCGCCGAGCTGCTCCCCGGCGAGGAGCGGTTGGTCGTCCTGGACACCGATACCGGGCTCTTCGGCACGATGGACCCCGGTGCCGGCACCGGACGCTATGTGAACATCGGGATCGCCGAACACACCCTGATGGGCGCTGCCTCCGGCATCGCCCGCGAGGGACGTGTCCCGCTGGTGCACACCATGGCGGCGTTCGCCTCCTCCCGCGCGGTGGAGGCCGTGAAGCTCGACATCGCACTGGACAACCTTCCGGTGCTGATCGCCGCCACCCACTCGGGAGTGTCCGCCGGTCACCTCGGCCCCACGCACCACGCGCTGGAGGACCTGGCGGCGATGCGGACGCTGCCGAACATGACCGTGGTGGTGCCGGGTGACGGCCCGCAGACGGCGGAACTCCTGCGTCAGGCAATCGCGTTGGGCACGCCGGTGTACTTCCGACTCGGTCGGGGAGCCACTCCCGACCTGCCGTCCGACGCACCGACCCGACTGGGCCGGGCCCGGGTACTGCGCGAGGGCACCGATCTCACCGTGGCCGCCTGCGGACCGTACCCCGCCCTGGCCGCGCTGGAGGCCGCCGACGCCCTGGCCCGGGACGGTGTCTCGGCCACGGTGCTGCAGATCCACACCGTCAAACCGCTGGACACCCCCGCGCTGCTCGACGCGCTCGGTGACCGGAACGCACTGATCACGGTGGAGGAGCACTGGGGCGCGGGCGGTTTCGGGTCCGCGGTGGTCGAGGAACTCAGCCTGCTGCGGCCGGTTCAGGTGCACCGCGTCGCGATGCCGGACGCGTTCGTCACGGTCGCCGGTAACCAGCGGCAACTGCTGGAACGGGGCGGTGTCACGGCGCAGACCATCGTCGACCGTGCCCGGCGGATACTCGCCGACACCTCCGGGACCGGCTCGGGCGCGGGCATCGGTACCGGGCGGCCCCACCGCTCCGGCGCCCACCACGACACCGGGGCGGGCGACCACACCGTCCCGACCCACGACCCGGACCCGGGCCGGGCCGCCGGAGGCGCCCGATGACGACCACAGCGAGCGCGTACGGTGAGGCGCTCCCGGCCCGGGCCGGGACGGGCCCGGCCGACGCGCGGCCGGCTGACCGCTACCGGGCCGAGGGCTGGTGGCGCGAGGAGACGATCCTCCACGACCTCCGCCGCTGGGCCGCGGAGTATCCCGAAAAAGCGGCGCTCATCTGCTACTCCGGCACCGAATTCCAAACCGTGGGCTACGCCGACCTCGCCCGTCGGGTCGACCGATTGGCGGTCGGACTGTTACGGCTCGGCGTACGGCGGGGCGACGTGGTGACGATCCAGTTGCCCAACTCCTGGGAGTTGGTGGCGCTGTGCCTGGCCGCCGCGCGCGTCGGCGCGGTGGCGGGTCCGGTCGTGCCGAACATGCGCCGCCGCGAGGTGGAGTTCATGACCCGGCTCACCGCCAGCCCGGTGTACATAGGCCCCACGAGCCGCAGGGGCTTCCACTACGCGGAGATGAGCGCGGAGGTCGCCCGGGCCGTACCGACGCTGCGCCATCGCGTGCTGCTGCGCCTCGACCCGGAAGAGGACCGCACCGCCGGTGCCCTGGACTTCGTCGACGACCTCTACGCTCCCGACCCCGACCCCGAACTCCTCTCCCGGCTGGACGATCTGGAGGCCCTCGCCGACGAGGCCGGTCAGATCATGTTCACCTCCGGCACCACCGGGGAGCCCAAGGGCGTCGTCCACAGCCACAACACGCTGTACTCGATGAACAGGGCACAGGCCGAGGTCCTCGGCCTGTCCCGGGACGAGGTCACCGCGATGGGCTCGCCGACGAGCCATCAAGCCGGTTACACCTGGAACTTCCTGATGCCGATGCTGCTCGGCGGCACCGCCGTACAGGTCGACCGCTGGGACCCGGTGCAGATGCTGCGCGTCATCGAGGAACAGCGGGTCACCTTCTTCATGGGGGCGCCCACCTTCCTCTCCGATCTGATCGACGCCCAACGCGGGACACCGCACGACCTGTCCACCCTCCACGGCTTCGCGACCGGCAGCGCGCCGATAGCGCCGCTGCTGGTGGAGGACGCGGACGTGGTGCTCGGATGCCGGGTCCACGCCCTGTGGGGAATGACGGAGAACGGCTGCGTCACCATCACCCGCCCCGGGCAACCGCCCCTGCGTGCCGCCGAGAGCGACGGCGAGGCGGTGCCCGGCATGGAGGTGCGGATCGTCGACCGGGCGGGGCGTCCGACGCCGCCCGGTGACACCGGGCTGCTCCAGGTGCGGGGCTCCGCCCAGTGCCTCGGGTACTTCCGGCGCCACGAGGTGTACCGGGCCTCCCTCACCACCGACGGTTGGTTCGACACCGGCGATCTGGCCAGGGAGGACGGCCACGGCGGCATCCGGATCGCCGGCCGCGTCAAGGACATGATCATGCGCGGCGCGGAGAACATCCCGGTCGTCGAGGTGGAGGCCGCCTTGTTGCGGCACAGCGCGCTCAAGGACGTCGCCGTGGTCGGCTACCCGGACCCACGACTCGGCGAGCGGGCCTGCGCCTTCGTCGTCAGCACCGACCCGGGTTTCGGCCTTCCCGAACTGCGCGCCCACCTCCAGGGCCTGGGAATGAACCGGACCTACTGGCCGGAGCGGGTGGAACGACTGTCGGCCCTGCCCCGTACACCCTCCGGGAAGATCCAGAAATTCGACCTGCGCGACCGGCTGCTCGACCGACCGGTCGGCTGAGCGTCCGAGGGCCGCGCCCGTGTCCCCGACCGCGCCCCTCCTCCCAGCGTGGCCCCGGGTGGGGGAACCCCCGGCGCGATCCCGGGCCGCCGCGTCACGGGAGGTGGAGCACCGGCCCGCTCCCCGTCGCGGACCCGGCCGCCCCGGTTCCACGGGCGATCGGGGCCGCGTTTCCCCGGCAATCGCACCCGGAACCCCGACCCCGGACATGACCGGATCAGACCCACCTGAAAGGCGGAACCCGCTCCCATGGACTTCACCCTCAACCCTGCCCATACGGAACTGGCCAAGCGGGTGGACGAGTTCGTCGAAGAGAAGATCGCTCCGCACCGGCAGGAGAACGACCACGAGGCCACCTACCGCCCGGGGTTGATCGCCGACCTGGCGGCGGCCGGGTTGTTCGCGTTGCGGATACCCCGGGAGCACGGCGGCCTCGGACTGGATTCCGTGAGCTCCGGCATCGCCTTGGAGCGCCTGGCCGGGGGCGATCTGGCGGTGTGCTTCCCGGTCCTCAACGCCGGGCTCATCGGCGGCGTCCTCGCGGACAACGGGACGCCCGGGCAGAAGGCCGCCTGGCTGCCGCCGATCGCCCGTGGCGACCACCTCGTCGCCCTCGCGCTCACCGAGCCGGACCACGGCACGGACGCCGCCGGCATCCGGCTCACCGCCCGCCCCGAGGGGGACGGCTGGGTCCTGGACGGTGAGAAGACCTCCATCATGATCGCCGCTCACGCCACCCACGCCCTGGTGTTCGCCCGCACCGGCGGGGAGGGGGCCGGCGGTATCAGCGCGTTCTACACCGCCCTGGACGACGAACACGTCCGCCGGGAGCGGTTGAGCGACCTCGGCTGCCGGGCCGGCGGACGCGGACGGCTGATCTTCGACGGGCTGCGGGTCGGGCCCGGGGACCTGGTCGGGGCGCCGGGCGGCGGCTTCCGCGCGGTGATGCGCGGCTTCGGGGTGTCCAGGGCGCTCATCGCGCTGATGGCCATCGGGGTGGGAAACGCGGCCCTGGGCGAGGCATACGCCCACGCGAAGCGTCGGACGGCCTTCGGTCAACCGCTCGGCCGCCACCAGGCGGTGACCTTCCCGTTGGTGGAACACACCACCCTGCTGCACGCCGCGCGCCTGGTCTCGTTCGAGGCGCTGTGTCGCGCCGACCTCGGCGAGGACCCGCGTATCCCGTCGAACATGGCCAAGTGGTGGGCGCCCAAGGCCGCCGTGGAGGCCGTTCACCAGGCGCTGTTGACGCTGGGGCACCTCGGCTGGAGCGAGGACGGCCCGATCGCCCAGCGGCTACGGGACGTCATCGGGCTTCAACTCGCCGACGGTACGGCGGCGGCGACGAAGATGACCGTGGCCCGGCTGCTGCTCGGCAAGGAGTACGCGCCGTGACCGCCGGATCGCCCCCGCGCGCCGGGGGCTCAGCGGGCCGCGGGGGCGGTCCTCAGACCCTGCCGGTAGGAGTGCATCTTGGAGCGGACGCCACACACCGCCATGGAGCACCACCGCCCGGACCGGTTGCGGGCACGGTCGTAGAACGCCCACGTGCAGCGGTGGTCGTGGCAGGACTTCAGCCGCTGCCAGGTCCCCTCCACGGAGGCTTCCACGACGATGCCCAGAATGCGGCCGAGCAGCCCCGGCACTCCCTCCCGGCCGGGCCGGAGGCCGGGTCGACCGGAGGTGTCGAAACCGAACACCAGGGGGCAGCCCTCGGCGATGCGAGCGATCGTGGCGCGGGCCCGCGGGTCGTACTCCCCGCCGTTGTGCTCGCGCATCAACGCGCGAAGTGCCTCGCGGAGTTCGACCGCGCGCCGGTGATCCGCCCCGGTGATCCCGGACGGATCCGTGGGGTGGCCGGCCCTCTCCATCCAGCGCGCGAGCCCCTCGGCCGTGACGAACTCGTCCGGGCCGAACTCGACGTTGACGCTGTTGACGAACGCCTGCACCAGGGCCAGCGGGCCCGGTGCCACCTCCCGGTCGCCCGGCTGTCGAGTAACCGCATCTCCTGCCATCCGACCGAGTTTACCGGCCAATCCGGGTGGCCGGTAACCGTCCCGACGTCCCCGGACACCACCCATCCACGGCATTACCCGAAAGGACACTCATGACCAGCAGGACCGGCGGGCGTCCGCCACTTCTCCTCCTGTGCTCCGCACAGTTCATCCTCGCCCTCGACTTCGCCATCGTGAACGTCGCTCTCGGCGGCATGCAGCGCGACCTGGGCTTCACCGACAGCGGCCTCCAGTGGGTCGTGGGGGCCTACGCGCTGTTCTTCGGCGGCTTCCTGCTGCTCGGTGGCCGCGCGGGTGACGTGATCGGCCGCAAGCGACTCTTCGTGGGCGGCCTCTCGGTGTTCACCATCGCCTCCCTGGTGGGCGGGCTGGCCACCACCCCGTTCCTTCTGGTCGCCTCGCGGGCGTTGCAGGGACTTTCGGCCGCGGCGGTCTCACCGGCGATCCTCGCCCTGATCGCCGCCGGTTTCCCCGAGGGGAAGGAGCGGGTGAAGGCGATGGGCGTCTTCGGCGCCGTCTCCTCGGCCGGTTTCTCCGGCGGTGTCGCGGCGGGGGGTCTGCTCACCGAGTACATCGGCTGGCGTGCGGTGATGCTGGTGAACATTCCGGTGGGTGTGCTCATCGTCGCCCTGGCCGCCGGCAAGCTGGCCGCCGACCACCGCGCCACCCGCTCCACGAAGCTCGACGTGCCGGGCGCGATTCTCGTCACCTCGGCCATGTGCGCCTTCAGCTACGGCCTGACGATCGCCGCCGACCGGGGATGGGGGTCGACCGCCGTGGTCGGTTCACTGACCGCGGGTGTGCTGCTGCTGGGTGCCTTCCTGGTCGTGCAGACCCGGGTGGCGGCCCCGTTGGTGCCGCTGTCGATCTTCCGCAACCGGGCGTTGTCCGCCGGTAACGGCATCGCGTTCCTGTCCGGTGGTGTGATGTCGGTGTCGACGTTCTTCATCACCATGTACCTCCAGCAGGTCCTCGAGTACTCGCCGGTCATGACCGGACTCGCCTTCTTCCCCCAGGCGTTCGTGGTGTTCCTGGCCAGCGTCCCGGTGGTGCGCCTCACCGGCAGGCTGGGCGCCCGGAACATGCTGGTCATCGGTGGTCTCCTGCTCCTCGCGGGCTCGGTGCTGCTCTCCCGGGTCACCGCGGACGGCTCCTACTGGCTCGTGGTCCTGCCCGGCGGTGTGCTGCTCGGCCTCGGTGTCACGGTCATGATGATCACCACCGCGGTGGCTGCCACCAGCGGGGTCGCCGGACCGCAGATGGGCCTGGCCTCCGGTCTGTACAACTCCGGCCGTCAGCTGGGGGTGGGGCTGTGCCTCGCCCTGGGCGTGGTGCTGGCCGGCATGGTCCAGGGAGCCGTACGGGCCATCCCGATCAGCGGGTTCCAGACGGCGTTCTGGTTCACCGCGGCACTGTCCGCGGGGATCATCGTGACGGCCGCGCTCGGCCTGCGGAACACCGCCGTCGCGGCACCTGCTCCGCGCCCGGGCCCGCCGGTCGGCGGGCCCTCGACGGGAGACGTCGACCGGCGGGTCGACCGGGACGGGTCCCGGCAGGACGCTTCCCGGCAGGACGGAGAGAACACCGCCGGCGTCCCCGCGGCGGCCCGGTAGTCCATCGGCGGCATCCGCCGCCTTCCCCAGCGGCCGGCCCCCCATTCCCCCCGGGGGGTCGGCCGCGCGGTGTGAGGAGAAGGAGAGTACCCACCATGATGCACATCCTCGTCGCCGGCGGCGGCATCGGCGGACTCGCCGCGGCGCTGGCCCAGGTCCGTGCGGGACATCGGGTCACCGTCCTGGAGGGCAGGCCCGGATTCACCGAGATCGGCGCCGGCATCCAGCTCGCGCCCAACGCGTTCCGCGCCCTGGAGGACCTCGGCGTACGCGCCGGTGTGACCGAACGCGCGGATTTCATCGACGCGCTCCGTTTCATGAACGGCGTCACCGGCGAACAGATCACCACCATGCCGCTGACCGGCGCCTACCGCGCCCGCTTCGGCAACCCGTACGCCGTTGTCCACCGCGGCGACCTCCATCGGGTCCTGCTGGACGGCTGCCGCGAGGCGGGCGTGGAACTGCTGAGCGGCCAACGCGTCACCCACTACACCCGGCGCGGTGCCCGGGTCGTCGCGCACACCGCGGCCGGTACCCGCTTCACCGCGGACGTGCTGCTGGGGGCCGACGGACTGCGGTCGTCCGTCCGTGAGCAACTCGTCGGTGACGGGCCGCCCCGGGTCTCCGGCCACACCATCCACCGTTCCGTCATCCCCATGTCCGAGGTCCCCCGGGCGCTGCGGGCCCGGGCGGTCACCCTGTGGGCCGGCCCCGCCTGGCACTTCGTGCACTATCCGATCGGTGGCGGCGCGTACCTCAACCTGGCCGCGACCCGCGACAACCGGGCCGTCGAGGAACTCACCGGCGTCCCCGCGGACCGCGCCCGGGTCTGTGCGGAATTCAACCAACTGGCGGACGAGGCACGCCGTTTGCTCGAACTGGGTCGGGATTGGCGGACCTGGGTGCTGTGCGACCGCGATCCGGTGGACACCTGGGTCGACGGCCGGGTCGCGCTGCTCGGGGACGCCGCGCACCCGATGCTCCAGTACGCCGCGCAGGGCGCCTGCATGGCGCTGGAGGACGCGGTGACGCTCGGCTCGTTGCTTCGTTGCGACGCGGAGGACGTACCCCAGCGCCTGGAGAAGTACAACGCGGTGCGGCGCGAGCGCACCGCCCGCACCACCTTGACCGCGCGCTGGATGGGGGCCGAGCTGTACCACCCGGCCGGCGCCCGGGCCGCGGACCGTGATGCCCTGCTCGCCGGGTACTCCACCGCCCGGCTGTACGACGCCGTGGCCTGGCTGCACGGTGGCGACGAGCGGGGCGGAACCTGACGGGACGGGGCCGGGGCCGCCCCGAGCGGTCAATGCTCCCCGCACGCACGCACGCACGCACGCACGGCGAGGGCCGCTGCCCGGTGACGGCGGCGGCCCTCGGTCTCTCCCCTTCCGGCCCCGGCCACCGGCCGGGACCGGCACGCCGATGAGCCCCGGTCGTCGACCGACCGGGGCTCCGCATCACACGCGTCGTACGACCCGGTCGCACGACGCCGACGCCGACGACGCCGGCCGACCTCAGCGTCGCCGGGGACCGTGCGGCGGCTCGCCGTTCGCCAGGCGTTCCACGTACGTGGCGATCCGACGGGCCCGCGTCTCCGGCTTCACCGCTTTCTGGACGTTGAGCAGGATCTGGTACCGGTTGCTCCGGCTGAGCTTCTCGAACGCCTCCGCCGCCGCGGGTGAGGCGTCCAGCGCTTCCCGCAGGTCCGGGGTCACCTCGGCGGTGCTCTGCGGGGCGTATGCCGCCTCCCATCGGCCATCGGCCCTGGCCAGCTCGATCTGTTCGAACCCCGCCGGGCGCATGCGGCCCGCCTCGATCAGGGCCTCCGCCTTGGCGACGTTGATCTTCGACCAGGGGCTGCGGCGGCGACGGGGGGAGAAACGCTGGGCCCACCAGCCGTCCGGCACGTTGCCGGAGAACGCCTTGCCGTCGATCCAGCCGTAGCACAGGGCGACGTCCAGGGCCTCGTCACGGGTGATCGAGAGGACATCGGTGCCCTTCTTGGGCAGCGCGACCCAGACCTCGTCGGCCTCCTTGTGGTGCTTCTCCATCCATTCGGCGAACTCGTCGACCGTCGTGCAGGTCAGAATGTTGTCCGTCATCTCCACCGTTCCCACTCTCACGCGTCCTCACGGGGGCCGCACACGTCCGTGGTGCCTCTCCGGCCCACCCACGAACGTGTACGACCCCCGCCCACACCCCCGGTTCGGCGGCGAGGCCGAACCGGGTGCTCCCGTCTTCGGCTACGCCGCCGTGTCCACCGGCACCGGCTCCCGACGCGCCGTCGGCCCCCCGGTGCTCGCGGCACCCCGCTCTCCGCCGCCCGCGGCGCTCTTCTCCGCGGCGGCCTTCACCCGCTGAAGGGTCTGCCGCATACCGTCACGCAGCTCCCGGAGATGCGACTCGTGGCCGTCCAGCAGCATATTGGCGAACGACTCGGTGCGCTTGCGCTGTCCCCTGCTCTGCCCCGAGACGTCCCAGACCTCGGTGACCAGCGTGCCCTCGCCGTCCGGGACCAGCCGATAGCCCCAGCGCACCCCGTTGGTGGTGGTGCGGAAGGCGAAGGAGCGACCCCGCTCGGACTCCTCGACCCGGTTGGAGGTGACCCACACGACCCAGCGGCGTCGGTTGATCCCGATGAACCGCGCGCCGACCCCCCGTGTGCCACCCCGCCAGTAGCACCGGCGGCACTCCGGGCTCCACTCACCCATCCGCGTCACATCGCTGATCAGGTCCCAGACCTGCTCGGGAGAGGCGTCGATCCGTATCGACACCTCCTCGGGGCGGGGGGCCGTCGTGACCCCCGGGACGGGCGCGGGAGAGCCGGCTCCCCTCTTTCGGGCCAGCCGGGCGCCCACCCGTCGCGCCTTGCCCAACTCGGCCAGGTACGGGTAGTGGTCGACCTGCATGGTGTGCCGGGTGGAGTTGACGTACCGCTTGGCGAGCCCCTCCTTGTAGCGGGTGATCTCCCGGTTCATCCGCTCCTCGGACGGCAGTGCGGCCTTCCCCTCGATGAGGTCGGCCACCCAGTGGGACTGCGCCTCGGCCAGGACGGTCGTGGCGCCGAGCGGTTGGAAGAGGCCGATGAAGTACAGGCCCGGGTTCCGGGGATCGACGACCCGGTGGAAGAGGGAGACGTCGTTGTCCTTCGGGGCGATCACCGACGGGTCCAGGAAGGGGAAGCCGACCTTGTAGCCGGTGCAGTGGATGACCGCGTCGATGACCTCGCTGCTGCCGTCGACGAAGTGGACGGTGTCGCCGTCGAAGTGGCTGATGTTCGGCTTGACCCCGATCCCGCCGTGGCCGAGTCGGGGCAACAACGCCTCGGAAACCGTCGGATGGGCATTGAACAGCTTGTGCTCGGGCTCGGGCAGCCCGTAATCGGTGACCTTGCCGACCGTCATCCGCAGCAGCAGCGCCATCACCCGGCGCTGGGCCTCCCGGGGCATCACCCGGGTGATGAACGGGTTGATCAGATCGTCCCCCGCCTTGCCGAACATGAACTTGGGGAACACGTATCCACCGCGCCGCAACGACAGGAACGTCCGCTCCGACACCAGCGAGGTCTCCACCGCGATGTCGGAGGCCGAGTTGCCGAAGCCGACGACCAGCACCCGCTTGCCCGCGTAGGAGTCGGGGACCCTGTAGTGGTGGGAGTGGATCTGCTCACCGGTGAAGCCGTCCGCGCCGGGGAAGGCGGGCTCGGGCATCCGGGGGTCCCAGTGGTGTCCGTTGGCGACCAGCACGGAGCCGTAGTGCCGGGTGGTCTCCGTACCGGTGTCCCGGTGGCGGGCGGTGACGTTCCACCCGCCGCCCTCGGCCGGCACCACGTGGGTGACCTCGGTGCGGAACGCGATCGTCTCGCGGAAACCGAAGTGGTCGACGTAATCGTCGAGGTACCGGGCGATCAGGTAGTGGTCCGGATAGTGCGGATAGTCCTTCGGCATGGGGTAGCTGCGGTACTCCGACAGTTTCCTGGAGGTGTTGATGTGCAGCGAGCGGTACCCGGACGACATGCCGTTGTCGTTGAGGTAACGCCAGTTGCCGCCGACCCGGGAGCCGGCCTCGTAACAGTCGAAGGCGACACCGCGCTCGTGCAGCACCTGGCAGGACGCGAGGCCGGACCAGCCGGCGCCGATGACGCAGACCCGTCCCCCCGGGGCTTCCACGGCGTGCCGCACGGCGTCCTCCACCGAATTCTTGTGGGTGTTCACTGAGCCTCCTTGCGCTCGGTGCGCGACTGGCGGCTATGCCGCGACCAGGTCCCGCAGATGGTGTTCGCCGGCGGTGATCCGCGCTGGACCTCCGACGGCGGTGATGATCCGGTGGGCGGTTCGTACGAGCACCCGGCCGACGGCCGAGTCGATCGCCCCCGCGAGGTGCGGAACGCTGGTGCGGTAGTGGACCTCGTAGTCGATCTCGCACCCCCGCGGTAGTTCCGTGACGGTCCAGGAACCCATCAACTGCTGGAAGTCGCCGCTGACCCCGAGGAACTCGATCCGGTTCGGGGTCGGCCCCTCGCCCACCAGCCGGGTGCGTTGCGTCCAGGTGGCCGTGCCACCGCGGAAGCCGAGCACCCAGGTGTGCGGTCCGGTGGCGGCGTCCGCGTTGTCGTCGGCGGGGGAGACGGACCGTATGTCCCCGGCGTACCGGGGGAACGCCAGGGGGTCGCACAGCAGGCGCCACACCTCGGTGGCCTGCCCCGGGACGGTCGCGGTCAGCTTTCGGGTGGTCATGACCCCGGCTCCTTCTCCGCCGCCTGTGTTTCGGCGGGCGCGTCGTGGGTGGGCCGTACGACGCTGACCGCCTGGAGCCAGGTCGTACGCAACATGGGGTGACTCGCCTCGCCGAAGGCTCCACCGGTCAGGCCGGGGCCACCCTGGTTGGGCAGGAAGGGGACGAAGCCGCTGTGCGAGTCGTTGATCTTCAAAGTGCCCGCGTTGTGGACGTTGTCCAGGAAGCGCTGGACGGTCGAGGAGCCCCGGGACCAGAAAGAGTTGCGCAGCCCGTAGGCGTTGGTGTTCACGAAGGACACCACCTGGTCGAGCAGCTCGTCGTCGGGGGTGTCGGCGTCGGGTACGACGATCGGCAGCAGGGGGAAGAACGTCTCGTCCCGCACGACCGACAGCGAGCGGGCGTCCGCCAGGCCGTCCAACCGGACCACCGTGGGTTCGATGAAGAACCCGGTGTCCGAGGGCGTGCCGTCCACCTCCAGCCGTCGACCGCCGTGGACGAGGCGGGCTCCCCTGTCGAGCGCCTCCGCCAGGGAATCGTAGAACCAGTCGATGCCGAGGACGGGTGTCAGGACGACTCCGGGATCCTCGGGGTAGCCGGGTTTGATCTCCCGAATCGCCGCGACGAGGCGATCGATGAGCTCGTCGGCGATGGCCGGATGGGCGATGACCTGATTGGGCACGTTGCAGATCTGGCCGGAATTGAGGAAGAACTGAGTGATGCTCTGCACCGCGAGGTCCGGATCGGCGTCGTGCCAGACCACACAGCAGTCGTTGCCGGCCAGCTCCAGGATCGGCTTCTTGCCCGCCGCGACGGCGTCCCGCTCGAACTCCATCCCCTTGGCGCTGCCGCCGAAGTAGAGCACATCGTTCACGTGCTCACTGGCCAACCAGGTCTCGAGCATGGGTGGGCCGCAGAACGCGTTGAGCGTGCCGGGGGGTGCGCCGATCTCCTCCAGCACCGGTGCCACGATCTCCCGCATGGCGTACATGCAACTGAGCGCGACGCCCCGGGGCGCCCGTACCACGACGGTGTTCCCCGCGATGAGGGCGGCGAGACCGTTGAGCGCGTTGACGGCGGCGGCGTTCTGCGGCGGGTTGATGCACACGACGCCGTCGGGCAGCCGGCGCAGAATCATTTCGCGATCCCCGTCGTGGCGACGGAACTCCATCTGCTCGGAGCAGAATTCAAGTGTCTGCGCGCTCCAACTGGTGAACGGAATTCCGGTGAGCATGCTCATTGCCGCCGACCTGGGGGTCCCCTCCGCGACCAGGATCTCCACCAGCGGATCGATGTGCTCCAGCAGGCGGCGGGCGATCATACGGGCCGCCTTCAACCGCTCGGAAAGCGGTACTCGGCGCCACTGCGGCGCGGCCTCGGCCGCGGCCTTCAGCGCCTGCTCCGCCATCGCCTCATCCGCCACCACACAGGCCCCGACCACACGGTCCGCGGCCATGTCCGGGGTGACGAGGCCGAGGTCGAGATCCTGCTTGAGCCGCAGGCCGGGGAAGGTGTCGTCGAGCAGAGTACGTGCGGTGACGGTGTGGACGAGTCGTGTGTCGTCCCCGGTGACATCCCGGCCACCGATGTAGGCCGGGTATACCCCGAACTTCATGCAACCCCCTTCAATAATTCAGGACACGGATGAATTCCGCGCATGAGGCTTCGAACAACAAAGCTCGAACGAAGAGTTGGGAACGACGACGTCCGAACACGGCTGATGTCACAGAATCTAGGCCGGCGACTCCCCCCGAAGCAGGGGAGGGGAGAAAGGATCGGCTATCGAAGTGATACCCGGGCGCACCGATTTCCCGTGACGTCCGGCACGGTGGCCCCGGTTGACGCGTGGGCCCGTGTCCCGGGCACGCGGTGGCTCCCCCCACACCGGAGTGGAGGCGCGAGCCACCGCGTACCCACCGGGTCAACCCGCCGGGGCGGCGATGGCGCGATCCACCAGGTCGGCCATCGCGGCCACCGTCGGCTGATCGAAGAGTTCGATGATCTCGATCTCCACCCCGAACCTCTCCTGCACCAGGCGGACCAGCCGAGCGGCACGGAGTGAATCCCCGCCCAGCTCGAAGAAGTTGTCCCGGACGCCGATCCCCTCCAGTTCCAGGATCTCCGTCCACAGCGCGTGGATCGCCTCCTCCAGCTTCCCGCCGGGTGCCCGGTACGGGGTGTCCACATCCGGACGGGAGCGCGGTGGCTCGGGCAGCGCGGCCCGGTCGATCTTGCCGTTCGTGCTGGTGGGAAGGCCGTCGATGACGTACGCGGCGGGCACCATGAACGAGGGCAGCCGTTGGGCCAGCCCGCGGCGCAGTTCCCGCACGGTCGGCGCGGGCTCGGCGTCGGGCTCCACGTAGGCGGTCAGTCGGACATCACCCCGGCCGTCCCGGCGGGCGAGTACCGCGGCCTGCCGGACGCCGGGCAGGCCGGCCAGCACGACCTCGATCTCACCGAGGTGCACCCGGTTGCCCCGCACCTTGATCTGGTTGTCGGCCCTGCCGACGATCTCGATGCTGCCGTCCGGCCAGTAACGGGCCAGGTCACCGGTCCGGTACATCACCGGGTGGGTCCTCGGGTCGATCGGGTTGTCGATCCACTTCTCCGCGGTGGCGTCGGGGCGCCCCAGGTAGCCGGCCGACAGGCTGACCCCGGCGATGCACAACTCCCCGACCGGGCCCGGCGGAAGGGGACGCAGCCGCTCGTCCAGGACGTAGCTGGTGACGTTGGCGGTGGGGCGGCCGATCGGGGGCAGCCGGTGGGCCCTGCCCTGCTCGCCGAGCCGCTCGCCGAGTTCGGTGATGTCGCAGGCGGCGACGACGGTGGCCTCCGCCGATCCGTACAGGTTGATCAGCCGGAACGGCAGCCCGGCAGGCGGCCAGGACTGGATGCGTTCCCCGCAGACCCGGATGTTCTCCAGCGGGGTGTCCCGCGGCCACTCCAGCCGCCACAGTCGTTCGGCCATCGGCTTCATCAACAGGGTGGTGGTGATGCCCTCCCGCAGGAACCACTCCTGGAGGCGGTGCTCGGAGGAGACCACGGAGACGTCCGGGATGTGCACGGTTCCGCCGACGGCCAGCACCGGGAAGCACTCGACCTCGATCATTCCGTAGCCGGGGGCCGCCAGCCAGGTGCCCCGGGACCCGCTGTTCATCCCGCAGAGTTCGGCCATGCTGTGGATCAGGTTGCGGGCCGCGCCGAAGCGCACCATGACCGCCTTGGGGGCGCCGGTCGACCCCGAGGTGTAGCAGATGTGGATCAGGTCGTCGGCGGTCACCGGACGGTTGATCCCGACGGTCGGCTCGGTGCGCCAGTCGTCGGTGTCGAGCGAGATCACCGGGGCGTCACCGGCGACCTTCGCCTCGTGTGCGGAGAGTGTCAGCACGGCGGCGGCCGAGGCATCCTCGATCATGAACCGGATGCGGTCGGCGGGGAACTCGCTGTCCAGCAGGATCGCCGCACAGCCCAGCTTGAAGCAGGCCAGCTGGGCGATCAGGCTCTCCGCGCCGCGCGGGAAGCACACTCCGATCCGCTCACCCGCCCCGATGCCGCCTGCCGCGAGTCGGTGGGCCAACTGATTGGCCTGCTCGTCGAGTTCGCGATAGGTGAGTCGGTTGCCGGGGAGAATGACCGCGACCGCGTCCGGGGTGCGACGGGCGGTCTCGGCGACCAGCTCGTGGAAGAACGGCTCCGCCACGGGCGTCGCGGTGTCGTTCCACTCCACGAGGGTGCGGTGCAGTTCGGCCCCGGTGAGCAGCGCGACATCGCCGATCGTGCCGGCCGGCTCGGCGACCACGGCGGCGATGATCCGTTCCAGATGCGTGGCGTACTGATCGGCCGCGGAGGCGTCGAACTCCTCGGTGTCGAGGACGAGTTCCAGCCCGGCCCCGGTGATGGACAGGGTCAGTGCGGCGAGTGCGAGGGGGGCTTCCGAGGTGGTGTCGACCACCGCGTGGGTGGGCTGTCCGGCGTCCTCCTGCTCGGTGGGTATCGCCTGCGAGGCGGCGGTGACCAGGTCCCGAGCGGTGGTGTCACCGGTCACCCGGAGCCGGAGCCGGTCCACCACGCCCGGCCGGTGCTGTCGGCCCACCAGCAGGTCGGTCTCTCCGGTGTAGCGGTGCACGAGCACGGCGAGTGCGGCGGTCGCGTACTTCTCGGGGTGTGCGGCAACCGGTGCGGGGGCGGCGATGGCGCGTCGGTGCAACGCACCGGACCGGCCACCGACCGGCACTCGGGCCAGGGGCAGCGACGAACGGGTCAGAAGAGCCACGACGTGGGTTCCTTTCGGATCTGCGGGGCGGGATCGGGGTGGTTACGGGGGGCGGGCGACGGGCCGGAGAGGAGCGCAGGCGTGGGTACGCCGTCCGGGAAGGAAACGGCGGACCCCCGCCGGCCGGGCCCTCACCGCGCCGGAGTCGTTCAACCGGCGGCGAACACGTCCTCACGGCGGGTCGTGACCGCGTCGGCCAGATCCCGGACCATGTCGACCGTGGTCGGCCAGTCGACACACGCGTCGGTCACGCTCTGCCCGTAGGTGAGCCGATCCGTGCGGCCCAACGGGAGGTCCTGGCGGCCGGGCGCCAGGAAGCTCTCGATCATGACGCCGGCGACGCCGCGCTCACCCGCGGCGATCCGCCGCGCGAGGTCGGTGATGACCAGCGGCTGCCGCTCGTGGTCCTTGTTGCTGTTGCCGTGGCTGGCGTCCACGATCAGCTGCTGCGGCAGCCGGGCCTCGGCCAGCCGCGCGAGCGCCTCGGCCACCGGCTCACGACCGTAGTTGGGGCCGTCCCCGCCGCCGCGCAGGACGACATGTCCGTTCGGGTTGCCCCGGGTGGTCGTCACCACGGCCCGGCCGCTGCCGTCGAGACCGGGGAAGACGTGGGCGCCGGACGCGGAGACGATCGCGTCCACCGCGTCGGCCACCCCGCCGTCCGTGGTGTTCTTGAAACCGATCGGCATCCCGAGGCCGCTGGTCAGTTGGCGGTGGACCTGACTTTGGACCGTACGGGCGCCGATCGCGCCCCAGGAGACGGCGTCGGCCAGGTAGGAGGGCACCAGCGGGTCCAGGAACTCGCAGGCGACCGGCAGGCCGGAGTCGGCGATCCGTGCCATCAGCCCGCGGGCGAGCCGCAGCCCGCCGGGCAGATCGTGCGTACCGTCCAGCTGCGGATCGCTGAGCAACCCCTTCCAGCCGATCCTGGTGCGCGGCTTCTCCACGTAGACCCGCATCACCATCAGGAGGCGGTCGCGGGTTTCCTCGGCCAGTACGGCCAGGCGGGCGGCGTAATCCAGGGCCGCCTCGGGGTCGTGGACGGAGCAGGGCCCGGCGATGACGACGAGCCGGTCGTCCTCGCCGCCGAGGATCTGCGCGATGTCCCTGCGGGCCCGGGCCGTGGTCTTGCGGGCGAGCGCGGACAGGGGCAGCTGCGCCCGCAGTTCATCGGGGGTGGGCAGCGGATCGGCGGGGGC
>NZ_VKHS01000319.1 GCF_014141525.1 Streptomyces calidiresistens | reverse complement strand
GGCCGGCCCCCTCGCTTCGCGACACCCCCCGCCCGCCGGGTACGCTCACCGCCGTGCCCCCAGCAGACCGGAATCACACCTCGCCGCCCAGGCCGGAGAACGTCCGCCCCGTCCCGACGGCCGAGCTGGCCGCCCTGGCGGGAGCCGAGCCGCCCGACGTCACCGCGTCGATCACCGGCATCACCCACGACTCGCGCGCCGTGCGTCCCGGCGATCTGTACGCCGCCCTTCCCGGCGCCCGCTTCCACGGCGCGGACTTCGCCGAACAGGCCGCCCGGCGCGGCGCCGCCGCCGTGCTGACCGACCCCGACGGCGCGGAACGCGCCGCCGCGGCCGGTCTCCCGGTGATCGTCGTGCCCTCCCCGCGCGCCCGGATGGGCGAACTCGCCGCCCGGATCTACGGGGACCCCGGAGCGGGCCTGCTGCGCGTCGGCATCACCGGCACCTCCGGCAAGACCACCACGGCCTATCTGGTCGAGGGCGGCCTGCGCAAGGCCTCGCCGCGCGGCGGGGGCGTGGGGCTGATCGGCACGGTGGAGACCCGGATCGGCGAGGAGCGGATCAGGTCCGAGCGCACGACGCCGGAGGCCACCGACCTGCAGGCGCTGCTCGCGGTGATGCGCGAGCAGGGCGTCGGCTCGCTGGTCATGGAGGTCTCCAGTCACGCCCTGGTGCTGGGTCGGGTGGACGGTTGCGTCTACGACGTGGCGGTCTTCACCAACCTCAGCGCCGAGCACCTGGACTTCCACCCCGACATGGAGGACTACTACCGGGCCAAGGCGCAGCTGTTCACCCCGGCCCGCTCCCGGGCCGCCGTGGTCAACATCGACGACGCGCACGGTCGGCGGCTGGTGGACGACGCGTCCGCCGCCGGTCTCCCGGTGACCACCTACTCGGCGGAGGGCCACCCGGACGCCGACTGGCGTGCCGACGGGGTGGAGATCGGTCCGCTGGGTTCGACCTTCGTCGCGCACGGCCCCGACGGGGCGCGGGTGCGCGCCTCGGCGCCGCTGCCGGGCGCCTTCAACGTCGCCAACACCCTGGCCGCGATCGTCGCCCTGGCGGTGGCCGGCGCCGATCCGCAGGCCGCCGCCGACGGCATCGCCGCGGTGCCGGGCGTTCCCGGCCGGCTGGAGCGGGTGGACGTCGGTCAGCCCTACCTCGCGGTGGTGGACTACGCCCACAAGCCGGACGCCGTGGAGTCGGTGCTCCGGGCGGTGCGCCGGGTCACCGGGGGCCGGGTGCACGCCGTGCTGGGCTGCGGCGGCGACCGCGACCCGCACAAACGTCCGGCGATGGGCGAGGCGCTGGCCCGTCTCGCCGACACCGCCGTGCTCACCAGCGACAACCCCCGGAGCGAGGACCCGCTGGCGATCCTCGCCACCATGCTGGCCGGCGCCGCCCGGGTGCCGGTCCACGAGCGGGGCACGGTCCTGGTCGAGGAGGACCGCGCCGCCGCCATCGCCGCGGCGGTGGCCCGGGCCGAGCCCGGGGACACCGTCCTCGTCGCCGGGAAGGGCCACGAGACCGGCCAGGACATCGCCGGCGTGATCCGCCCCTTCGACGACCGTCTGGAACTGCGCGCCGCCATCGAGCGCGCCGGTCACGCCGCCCGCACTTCGGGGAAGGACCTGAACCCCGCATGATCCCCCTTTCCGCCGCCGAACTCGTCGCCGTCACCGGTGGGACGGGGCACGGCATACCGGAACCGCCGCCGCTCGTCACCGGGCCGGTGGTCATCGACTCCCGTCTCGTGGAACCGGGTGCCCTCTTCGCCGCGCTGCGCGGCGACCGGGTGGACGGCCACGACTTCGCCGCCGGGGCGGTCGCCGACGGCGCCGCCTGCGTGCTGGCGACCCGCCCGATCGAGGGGGTGCCGACCGTCGTCGTCCCGGACGTCACGGCCGCCCTGGGGGCCCTGGCCCGGCACGTGGTGGGCGAACTGGGCGCCACCGTGGTGGCGATGACCGGCTCGGCCGGGAAGACCTCCACGAAGGACCTGATCGCCCAGCTGTTGGAGCGCATCGCGCCCACGGTGTGGCCGCCGGAGTCCTTCAACAACGAGATCGGGCTGCCGCTGACCGCGCTGCGCGCCGGCGAGGGCACCCGGCACCTGGTGCTGGAGATGGGTGCCCGGGGCGTGGGCCACATCCGTTACCTGGCCGGGCTCACCCCGCCGCGGATCGGTGTGGTGCTCAACGTCGGGACCGCGCACCTGGGCGAGTTCGGCAGCCGGGAGGCCATCGCCCTGGCCAAGGGGGAGCTGGTCGAGGCACTGCCGTCGGCCGAGGAGGGCGGGGTGGCGGTGCTCAACGCCGACGACCCGCTGGTGCGGGCGATGGCCTCGCGGACCCGGGCCCGGACGGTCTTCTTCGGCGAGTCCCCGGAGGCCGACATCCGGGCCGAGAACGTGCGTCTGACCGAGGACGGGCGGCCGGCCTTCCGGCTCATCACCCCCTCCGGCTACGCCGATCTGACGATGCGACTGTACGGTGAGCACCACGTGTCGAACGCGCTGGCCGCCGCGGCCGTAGCCCACGAGTTGGGCCTACCCGCCGCCGCCCTCGCCGAGACACTGGCGGAGGCGGGACCGCTCTCCCGGTGGCGGATGGAGGTCACCGAGCGGGCGGACGGAGTGACGATCGTCAACGACGCCTACAACGCCAACCCCGATTCCACGCGGGCCGCCCTGCGCGCGCTCGCGGCGATGGGCCGTGGCCGCCGCACCTGGGCGGTGCTGGGCACCATGGCGGAGCTGGGGGAGGCGTCGCAGGCCGAGCACGACGCCGTCGGTCGACTCGTCGTCCGGCTCAATGTCGGCAAGCTCGTGGCGGTCGGCGGCCGTGAGGCCGCCTGGCTCGACATGGGCGCGAAGAACGAGGGTTCGTGGGGTGAGGAGTCGGTGCACGTGTCCGACGCCCGAACGGCACTGGAACTGTTGCGCGCGGAGTTGCGACCCGGGGACGTGGTCCTGGTGAAGGCTTCCCGTGCGGTGGGATTGGAGAAGGTCGCGCTCGGTCTGATCGCCGATGGGGCGAACGCCGCGGACGCCGAAGGCGGGGTCGCCGCCCGATGAGGCAGATCCTCGTATCCGGGGTCCTCGGACTCTTCCTGACCCTGGTGGGCACCCCGTTGCTCATCAAGCTGCTGGCCCGCAAGGGCTACGGCCAGTACATCCGGGACGACGGCCCGCGCGATCACCACAGCAAGCGCGGCACCCCGACCATGGGCGGCATCGCCTTCATCCTGGCGACGCTCATCGCCTACTTCGCGACCAAGATCATCAGCGGCAGTTCGCCGTCGGTCTCCGGTCTGCTGGTCCTCTTCCTCTTCGCGGGGATGGGCCTGGTCGGCTTCCTGGACGACTACATCAAGATCGTCAAGCAGCGCAGCCTCGGACTGCGGGCCAAGGCGAAGATGCTCGGCCAACTCATCGTCGGTATCGCCTTCGCGGTACTGGCCCTGAACTTCGCGGACGCCCGGGGCCAGACCCCGGCCTCCACCCACCTGTCCTTCACCCAGGACTTCGGCTGGTCCATCGGCCCGGTGCTCTTCGTGCTGTGGGCGCTGTTCATGATCCTGGCCATGTCCAACGGCGTGAACCTCACCGACGGACTGGACGGCCTGGCCACCGGTGCCTCGGTGATGGTCTTCGGCGCCTACGTCTTCATCGGCGTCTGGCAGTACGGCCAGAGCTGCGCCAACGAGCTCACCGCCGGGCCGGGCTGCTACGAGGTCCGCGACCCCCTGGACCTGGCGATCGTGGCCTCCGCCCTGATGGGAGCGCTCTTCGGCTTCCTGTGGTGGAACACCTCGCCCGCCAAGGTCTTCATGGGCGACACCGGTTCCCTCGCCCTGGGCGGGGCGCTGGCCGGTCTGGCGATCGTCTCCCGCACCGAGCTGCTGCTCGCCATCCTCGGCGGCCTGTTCGTCCTGATCACCATGTCCGTGGTGATCCAGGTCGGCTCCTTCCGCCTCACCGGCAAACGGGTCTTCAAGATGGCCCCGCTCCAACACCACTTCGAGTTGAAGGGGTGGAGCGAGGTGCTGATCGTGGTCCGGTTCTGGATCATCCAGGGCATCTGCGTGATCGTCGGCATCGGACTCTTCTACGGCAGTTGGGTGGCCGGCTGGTGAGCGCCGACACCCTGCCGCCGGGCGCCGAACCCGACGAGGCCTGGGTCGGCAGGCGGGTCACCGTCGCCGGCCTCGGCGTCACCGGGGAGAGCGCCGCGCGGGTGCTCGCCGGCCTCGGCGCCCGGGTGGTCGTGGTGGACGGCGGCGACGGCGAGCGGCAGCGGGCCCGCGCCGCGGCGCTGCGCGCCGCCGTCCCGGACGGGGACCTCACCGTCCGCCTCGGGGACGGGGCGACCCTGCCCGGGGGCACCGAACTCGTCGTCACCTCACCGGGTTGGCCCCCCTCCGCCCCGCTGTTCGCGGCGGCGGCGGAGGCCGGGGTCCCGGTGATCGGCGACATCGAGCTGGCCCGCCGGCTGCGCCGCCCCGCCGCGGACGGCACCCCGCCCGCCGAGTGGCTGGCGATCACCGGGACCAACGGCAAGACCACCACGGTGCGGATGCTGGCGGCGATGCTGGAGGCCGCCGGCCTGCGCACCGCCGCCGTCGGCAACGTGGGCACCCCGCTGCTGGACGTGGTCCGCTCCGCCGAGCCGTACGACGTGCTCGCCCTGGAGCTGTCCAGCTACCAGCTGCACTGGTCCCCGAACATCGCGGCGCACTCGGCGGCGATCCTCAACATCGCCCCCGACCACCTCGACTGGCACGGCGGCCCCGAGGCGTACGCCGCGGCCAAGGCCCGGATCCACGAGGGCAACCGGGTCGCCTGCGTCTACAACGCCGACACCCCCGACGGGGAGATCCCGGTGCGGCAGGCGGAGGTCGAGGAGGGCTGCCGGGCGATCGGCTTCACCCTCGGCGTCCCCGCCCCCTCCCAGCTGGGCGTGGTGGACGACCTGCTGGTGGACCGGGCCTTCGGTCCCGACCGACGGCGTACCGCCCGGGAGCTGGCGGCGGTCTCCGACGTGCGTCCGGCCGCCCCGCACAACGTGGCCAACGCCCTGGCCGCCGCCGCCCTGGCACTGGCCTACGGGGTGGAGCCGAGGGCCGTCCGGGACGGTCTGCGCGCCTTCCGCCCCGACGCCCACCGCATCTCCACCGTCACCCGGCGGGCCGGGGTGGAGTGGGTGGACGACTCCAAGGCCACCAACCCGCACGCGGCCGCCGCCTCCCTGGCCGCCTACGACCCGATCGTGTGGATCGCCGGCGGCCTGGCCAAGGGCGCGACCTTCGACGACCTGGTGCGCGACGCCGCGCCCCGACTGCGCGCGGTGATCCTGCTGGGCGCCGAACGGGCACTGATCGCCGATGCGCTTCGGCGACACGCGCCGGATGTGCCGGTCGTCGACCTGGAGCGGACCGACACTGGGGCGATGGCTCGGGCCGTGCGCGAGGCGGACCGGCTGGCCCGCCCCGGCGACACGGTGCTGCTGGCGCCCGCCTGCGCCTCCATGGACATGTTCACCCATTACATGGAGCGCGGTGACGCCTTCGCCGAGGCCGTGCGCGCCCTCCCGGCCGGGGGTCCGGACACCGGCGGGGACGGACCGGGGTAGGAGACGGGGCCGCGCGCCCCGGGTCCACGACCCGTTCGCGTGTCCGGGGCGGTGGGGCCGATGCCGAGCGGGCACCCCACCGCCCCGGACGCGCGAGGGGGCCCGGGAGCGGGCACGAGAACCGGAGGGGACAGCATGCAGGTCGACCGAAGCGGTGGGGTCCGGCCGGGCGGGGCGTCCGGCACGGGGCGGCCCCGGGCAC
>NZ_VKHS01000318.1 GCF_014141525.1 Streptomyces calidiresistens | reverse complement strand
CCTCTCCCCCGCGCCGGCCCCGGCGCCGGTGCCGCCGGTTCCGCCGGCCGGGCCGCCCCTCCCGCCCGGCGAACTGCGGGCGATCGAGCGCGCCGTGAGTGACGGGCAGGTGTATGACCACGACGGGCAGGTGTGGCTGGAGGCCGGCCGAGATGAGGCCGGGCGGGTCCTGGTGGTGCCGGAGGGCCGTACCGAGCGGTGTCCGGTGGAGCTGGTGGCCCGTGTCCACGGCCCGCTGGTGATCTCGCCCGGCGCCGGGCGGCGGGCGTTCGAGGAGGAGTTGGAGGCCGAGCTGCGCGCGGTCGCGCCGTGGCTCTCGGAGGTGTGGGCGACGCCGGTGACGGTGATCGACGCGCGGCAGGAGCGGGTGCGGTGGCACGTGGCGGCCCGGGGGACGGGCTGGGGCACGGGCCGGTTGTGCCGGGGGCTGGATGCGGAGACCCGGTTGCGGCTGCTGGAGGTGTTGCGCGCCGGGTATCCGGGCGCGGACTGGTCGGTCGCACAGTGCTGGTCAGTCGTGGATCGGGTCCTACGGGCCACGGTGCCGGGGGACCCGACGGATCCGGTGCCGGTGCCCTCCCCCGCCGGCCCGGGCGGTGCGGGCGGTGGGCGGTGATCGAAGTGGCCGCGTTCGTGCTGCTGGTGGTCGTCGCGACGACGGCTGTGACCGGGGCGCAGTGGCGGTCCCGTCGGGTGGGTCGGGAGGCGGCGCGGCGGCGGCATCCGGCCGGACGCGCCCTCCCCACCACCGCCCCCTCCTCTCCTTTCTCTTTCTCCGCTTCGGCGCCCGGTGTCCGGGTGCCGGGGCCGCGCACGCACAAGGACGGCTGAGCCCATGAGCAAGACGACGATGCAGAACTTCGGTTTCGTTCCGGCGGTTCGGGCGCGGGAGGCGGCGCGGGTGGCGCTGGTCGGCCCGGCCGGGGCCGGGAAGACCCCTGTCGCGCTGGACCTGGCCCGCGAGCTGGCGGGTGAGGAGGGGCGGATCGCAGTGGTGGACTCCGAGCGGGGCGGTGCGCTGCGGTACGCGGAGATCCCCGGCCGCCCGGAGGCCGGGGGGCACCGCTTCTCCCACCTGACGTTGGAGCGGTTCACGCGGGAGACGCTGCTGCGGACGCTGCGGGCGGCGGCCGAGGACCGGTATCAGGTCCTCGTCGTCGACTCCTACTCCGCGTGGTGGGACGGCCCGGGCGGGCTGCGGGAGGTCGCGGCCGAGGCCGGGGCCGCACTGCGCAAGGACAGCCGCGCGACCTCTCCGGATCCGGGGTGGGAGCGGGTCAACCCGATCGAGCGGCAGATGCTCGACGCACTGCTGGCCTGGCCGGGGCATGTGGTGATCACGCTGCGGACGCACACGGAGTACCTGACCGATGGTGCGCGGACGCTGCGGGTCGGGGGGCGGCCGATCCAGAGCCGGAACGTGGAGCACGCCTTCCCCGTGGTCGTCGACCTCGCGGATGGGGTGGCGATGGTCGCGAAGCCCGGCGGGGTCCGTGCCCTGGCCGGTGCGGTGTTTCCGGAGGAGCCGGGGCGGGAGATCGCCGCGGCGTTGCGGGAGGAGTTGCCGGTGGGGGTCGGGCCGGTCGAGGGCCTGGCCGTTGCGCTGGCGTCGCCGGCCCTGACCTACAGGGAGGCCGTGGCGCTTCGGCAGGAGGTTGCGCGGCGGGGGTTGCGGGAGGCGCCGGTGCCGCACCCGGCCACGGGCGGCCTCGTGCCGTTGGGGGTGTTGGTGCAGGAGCGGACGGATGAGCTGCGGCCCCGAACCGGGACGGCCGCGCCGGCTGCCCCGGCCGGTCAGGGCGTGCCGACCACCCCGGCCGGGCCGGCGGGGCCGGTGGAGGAGGGGCAGGCGCGGGAGGCCGTGGCCCGGGCGAGGGAGGCACAGCCCGACCCGACGAAGTCCCCGGCGCTGCCGCAGCAGCTCTCGAAGATCGGGCAGCACTACGCCCGGCTGAACATCACCGAGGCGTCCGCCCGGGAGGTGTCGGAGCTGATCCTCGGTGCGGACCTGGACGCCTGGCCGGAGCTGACGCGGGCGCATGCCGGGGAACTGGTCATGATCCTCCAGCGGCTCCCCAACGAGTTGGCGTTGGAGGAGTGGCTGGGGAAGTGCCGGGAGCGGGACGCCGCCCGGGCCGCGGCTGCCGCGCCTCCGCAGCGTGAGGAGGAGCCGGTCGTCGGCGACCGCCAGGAGCCGGAGCAGCCGGTGGGGGCGGGGGTGTGTGCGACCTGTCCGGGGCGGATCCTGCCGCGGCCGGGCCGGGAGACCCCGGAGCAGTGCGCGGTGTGCCGTCGCGCAGGCATCCCGGTCCCGGACCAGGAGCCGGAGTCGGGCGGGGAGTCCGGTGGGTCGGCGGTCGGCGAGGAGCCGCAGGAGCCGGCGGACGGCGGTGACGTCGAGGTCGTGGATCCGGAGGAGTGGCCCGGCCGGGGCGAGGAGTCGCAGGACCAGGAGGTCGACGAGCACGTGTGGATCGACCCCGGCCCGGAGCCGGCTTCGGCCGGTGAGCGCGAACCGGCGATGGCCTGAGCGCACGGTTCCCGAACGCGGGTGAAGGGGGTGGGTGCGGCGCCGGTGCGGTGCCGGGCCCGCCCCCGCTCGCGGTTCCCGAAGACGAGACGAGAGGGGTGAGCGGGTTGTACGGCGAGACGTGGGGCCGGTGGGTCACCGAGGTGGTGGGCCCGATGGGTCGGCACTTGTTGTGGACGGGGCCGCGGGATGTGGCGGGGCGGCCGGTGGCCGGCCGGGCGGGGCGGTGTCCTCGGGCGGCGTTGTGGGTTCTGGACCGGGGTGTGGCTCCGGCCGGGCCGCTGGTGCCGTGGTGTGGTCAGCGGTGGTGTGTGGAGCCGGACCACCAGGAGGAGCGGCCGGTGGTGCCGAGTGGGCGCCGGGCCGGGGGCCGGGCCGGGGCCGGGCGTCGTGGTGTCCCGGCCGGTGCCGGACGGGCGCCGGTGCCGGGTCCGCGAGCGGGGGTCCTCCGATGAACGCGCGGGTCGAGCTGGCGTTGGAGGTGTTCGGCTGGGTCGCGTCGGCCGGGGCCGCGGTCGACGCGGTGCTGGGGACGGTGCCGCCGGCGGCCGTGCTGGTCGTGGCGGTCGGCGGCCTAGTGGTCCACGAGCGGGTGACGAAGCGGCGGGCACGGCGCGCTGCTGCGCGGGCCGCGGAGGAGCAGGCCCGACCCCGGGTGGTTCGGCCGGACCATGCGGCGTTCGAGGCGCGGCTGCTGGAGGAGATGGGCGCGACGGACGGTCCCCCGCCGGTGGAGCTGCGCAGCACGGAGAGCGAGGTGTCTGCGGCCGAGTGCCGGGAGCTGTGGCCGGACGCGCCGCGGTGGCCGGAGGCCCCGTCGTGGGGTGAGGAGCCCGACGTCGGTCCGGCTGGCGGGTCGGGGGGTGCGCGGTGAGCGTCAAGGGCGGACCGGCGTTGGGGCGCCGCAGCAGGCAGTGCACCACGGGTTCCCCGATGTGCGGCTGGTCGGCGCGGTTGTACCCGTGTGGGTGGCGGTGTGATGCGCACGCGCCGTGGGCGGTGGCGGGCCGGCCGAGGCCGGTGCCGGGTCCGGGGTTGCCGGCGGGGGCGTGGTCCACGCCGTCCCCGGACACCGCCTCGCGGGTGGTGGATCGGCGGGCGGTTGCCTCTGGGAAACGCCGTGCGCCGCTTTCGGCGTTTCGGGTGGCTCAGGGCGAGGTCGCGCAGGAACGCGAGCGGCGCCGGTGACCGCCGTCGGGTCAGCGGCCGGAGGGGGGCTTTCCGTCGGCGCGCAGCACCAGCCACGGCGGGTTGGTCGGAGTCCGGTTGTTGGGCATGGCGGTGAGCGCCGTGGTGTCGAGCAGGTCGGTGGCGCCGGCCTCGGTGAGCCGGTGGTTCTCCACCAGGTCGCGGATCGCCTCGGCCCGGGTCGTGCGGCCGGCGGCGATGTTCTGCCGGAGCTGTTCGACGGTTTCGGCCAGTGCCATGGCTGCTCCCGGGAGTCAGTCGGGCTGGTCTGCCAGGAGGCGCTGTTCGCCCAGCGCGTCCAGGGCTCGGAGGTACCAGTCGAAGGGGACCACGACTGCTGCTTCGGCCTTGCGGTTCAACAGGACGGTTGGTTCTCCGGCGAAGCGGGCGCGGGCGACGACCTGGCCGAACACGTTGCGTGCCTCGGCGATCTGGGCGCGGTGTTCACGGCGAGTGGTCATGCGCGAAGAGTACACGATGCCTCTTGTAGCCAACATGCCTAAGTTAGCTATGATGTGCATATTCCGGTTGGGGGAGAACGCCCCCACCAGCACCTTTCACGCCCCGAACCCGAGAGGCACCCATGAGCGACACCACCAACACCGCCCCCTACACCGACGAGGACATCGAGTTGGCCGCCGTGCTGCTGCACCGGGAGCGGTGCGGCGTCGCGCCTTTCGAGGTGCGCGGCGCCCTGGACGAGGAGGCCGTGAAGAAGCAGCCGGGCGAGCGCGGCCTCGCTCCGGCGCCGGGTTCCCCGCTGTGGGGCGAGCTGCCGCAGGCGCAGTTCGAGACGGCGGTGACGGCCGTGCACGGCCTGGTCGACGGAGCCGCGGACCTCTCCGGGTGGGCGGTCCCGATGGGCCGGGACGGGCTGGAGCCGGACGAGGCGACCGCGGAGATCAAGGCCGATGACGAGGTCCTGGTCCGGATGCACTTCGCGTTCGGACCGTCCGTCCCCGTCGAGGCACGCGACGGGCTGGTCATGCAGGTGACCCGGCAGTTGATGACCGGCTGACCCCTTCGGGGCCCGGCCGATCGTGCCGGGCCCCGGGGGTCTTCCCCGTCGTACCCGATCGCACCATCAGAAAGAAGCGCCACGTGAGGATTCGCCGGTCACGGCTCACCGCCGACTTCGTGCAGCTCCCGAACGGGACCGTGCGCGATGAGCGGCTGAGCTACATGGCGCGCGGGATCCTGGCGGAACTGCTGTCCCGCCCGGACGGGTGGGAGACGACCGCCGATGACCTGTGGCGCCGTGCCGCACAGGCGCGGCCGGAGAACAAGGGCGAGGGGCGCCGGGCGTTCCGGGCCGCGTTCGCCGAACTCAAGGACCGCGGGTACCTGACCTCGGCCACCGAGAGCCTGCCGGGGGGCCGGCACGGCACCGTGCTGACCGTCCACGACCTCCCGCAGAACGGCGACGTTTGCGCAGGTGGAACCGACGTGCCACATGCCGGTACGTCGGAGGGCGGATCCGACTCGACCGACGTACCACACGCTGGTACGTCCCTAAGAAGACAGAAGAAGAAAACAGAAAAGAAGAAAACAGAGTCCGGTGACGGCCGTCAGGCCACCACCGGTAGTGGGGTCCGAGGGGAGGGCGGCTTCGCCGCGCCGGACAAGCCCACCCCCACCTCGACGACGAAGACGAATCCCACCGCGGAGCAGGCCGCCGCCATCGGCGCCATCATCGGCCTGCTGCCGCCGGCCCTCCGCGACCGCCTCCCGGCCCGGGTGCCGGCAGCCCTGGTCGACGCCATCCGCGAAGAACTGGAGCGCGGCCTGAACGCCGCCCAGCTCGTCGAGCGCACCGACGCCCGGTGGAACGCCTGGGGCCTGGCCCTGGACGCCGACACCGACGGCGGCGGCCGAGGACTGCACAGCCCCGTCGGGGCGGCGATCCGCCTCTTCCACCCCGGGTACTGCCCCGACCCCCGCTGCATCGACGGCGTCCTCCCCGACACCGGCGCCTCCTGCCGGACCTGCGAGGAACGCGCCGCCGACCGGGCAGCGGACCGGGCAGCCGAACGCGCCGCCGCGAAGACCCCGGCGAGCCCGCCCAGGACGCCGCTGCGGGCCGTTCCCGCCCCCACCGGACACACCACCCGCACCACC